>URTO01000008.1 GCA_900550745.1 uncultured Desulfovibrio sp.
GGAGGGGTCTGGGGAGGGGAGAGGGAAACTTTCTTAGAAAGTTTCCCTCTCCCCTCCCCAGCCAACCCCACACCCCAAAAGGACGCCGACAATGACCAACCTCGCCAGCCTGCGTGAACAAAAAGAACTGCGCTACGCCAAGAAAGGGCTGGCGCTGGCCCTGATGTCCGGCATGATCTGGAGCTCAGACGGGCTGATCCTCGGCAAGGGGCTGGCGGAAGAACCGTTCGGCAACCCGGCGCTGTGGCTGTTCGCGCCGCTCCTCGCCGCCGGGCTCCATGACTTCTGCGCCGCGTGCCTCTCGCTGGCGATCAACGGCGCGCAAGGCAAGGGCCGGGAAGTGATCCGCACGCTCCGCAGCAAGGCGGGGAGGGCCTGCATCTGGGGGGCGCTGCTCGGCGCTCCGCTCGGCATGGGCGGCTACCTTATGGCCCTGTCCATGGCTGGCCCGGCGTACGTCCTGCCCATTACGTCGCTTTATCCCGCCATCGCCGCGCTGCTGGCCCTCGTCTTTCTCAAGGAGCGCGTCAGCCTCAGGGCGTGGGGGGGCCTCGCGCTGTGCGTGATCGGGGCCATCGCCATCGGCTACACCCCGCCGGAAGGGGCCGGGGGCGGCCTGTTCTATCTTGGGATCGCCTTCGCGTTCCTCGCGGCGTTCGGCTGGGCCGCCGAGGGCGTGTGCGTCACCTCCGGCATGGACTTCATCGAGCCCGCCGTGGCCCTGAACGTCTATCAGATCGTGTCCAGCCTGCTCTACGCCGGGATCATCGTCCCGCTGGCCCTGTGGCATTTGAGCGCGTCCGCGCCGGGCTGCGACATCCCCGGCCTGCTGGCCCGCGCGTTTTCGAGCCCCGGCGTGGGGTGCTTCGCACTGGCGGGCGTTGTGGGCTGCATCTCGTACCGCTGTTGGTACAAGGCCATGAACATGGCGGGCGTGAGCCGGGCCATGGCCCTTAACATCACCTACGCCCTGTGGGGCGTGCTGTTCGGCGCGCTGTTCACGGACGTCGAAATCACCCGCAGCCTCGTGATCGGGGCCGCCGCGATTTTTGCGGGCATGTTCCTCGTCATCGGCAACCCGCGCGACATCATCAACCTCCGCAACGTAAGCCCATGAAACAACCCATCCGATTGACCATCGCGGCGCTGCTGCGCGACGGCAAGCCCCGCACCGCGCGGGATGTCTTCGAAGCACTGCGCCCGCAGTACCCCGGCGAACGCCAGCTTTCCCCGGACGCCGTGGACGGCCATTTGCAGGCGCTCAAGGCCGTGGGCATCGTCCGCATCGTCGAGGAAAGGCTTGAGGCCGGGACGCTCACGCAGCGCTATGCGCTCAGCGGGTACGGCAAGGGCCGTGTCGAGCGCTTCCTCTAACGCCAAAAGCCAAAAAACGTATCCGCCGCCCGGCGAAACCTTTTTGCAAAGGAGCCCCCTCATGTCCTGTTGTACCCCGACGAACCCCTCCGGCGCTTCCGGGCTGTCCGGGCGCGTGGCCCGGCTGCGCGCCGACTACCTGGCCTCGAAGCCCAACATTTCCGCTTCCCGCGCGCTGGCGTTCACCGAAACCTACAAGCGCCATCCGGGGATGCCGCCCATCAAGCTGCGGGCGCTGGCCTTCAAGCGCGCCTGCGAAACCGCGCCGCTCGCCATCTTCCCGGAAGAACTCATCGTCAGCCATCCGGCGGGCCGCCGCCGGGGTGGGGAAGTCTCGCCGGACATTGCGTGGCGCTGGGTGCGGGACGAACTGGACACGCTGTCCACGCGGGCGCAGGACCCGTATGAAATCGACGAGGACACCAAGCGGGCGTTGCGGGAAACCGTATTCCCGTACTGGGAAGGCCGCTCCGTGGACGAGATTTCCGAAACGCGGTTCCGCGAGGCCGGGCTGTGGAGCTGGTCCAGTGAGAGCTTTGTCTGCGACGTGTCCATCAAGAGCCAGAGCGGAGGGGGCGATACCTGCCCCGGCTATGACATCATCCTGCTGTCCAAGGGCTTCGGCGGGGTCATGGCGGAAGCCCACGAACGCCTCGCGGCCTGCTCGCCCGGCCTCCCTGAGGACATCGGGAAAATCCATTTCTACGAGGCCATGATCCTCACTTGTGAAGGCGCGATCCTCTATGCCGAGCGCTATGCGGACTACGCCCTCGAACTCGCGGCGGTCGAGGCCGATCCCCGCCGCCGGGCCGAACTGGAACGCATCGCCCGCGTCTGCCGCAACGTGCCCGCCAATCCGCCCTCTTCGTTTCAGGAAGCGCTGCAATCCGTGTGGTTCGCGGAATCGCTGTTCACGCTGGAGGAAAACCAGACCGGCATTTCCCTTGGGCGCGCCGACCAGTACCTGTACCCGTTCTATCGGCACGACATCGACAACGGCGTGATTACCGAGGCCGAGGCGTCCGAGCTGCTGTGCTGCTGGCTCATCAAGATGGCCGAGGTCATGTGGCTGTGCAGCAAGGAATCCGCGATGTATTTCGCGGGCTACCAGCCGTTCATCAACCTGGTGGTCGGCGGGCAGAAGCGGCACGGCGGCGACGCCTGCAACGAGCTGACCTACATGATCATGGATGCCTCCAAGAATCTCGGCCTGTACCAGCCCGCGCTGGCGACGCGCATCCACAACGCCTCGCCCCAGAAATACCTCAAGAAGATCGTCGAGGTCGTCAAATCCGGCATCGGCTTCCCGGCCTGCCACTTCGACGACATGCACATCAAACAAATGCTCTCCAAGGGCTTTTCCTATGACGACGCCCGCGACTACTGCCTGATGGGTTGCGTGGAGCCGCAGAAGTCCGGGCGCATCTACCAGTGGACATCGGTGGGATATACCAACTGGCCCGTCGCCATTGAATTTGTGCTCAACAACGGGGTGCTGCTCTACGACGGCACGGTGCAGGGGCTGCAACTCGGCGGGCTGGAGCAGTACGACACGTTTGAAAAGTTCGATGCGGCGGTCAAGCGGCAGGTCGCGCATATTACGGAACTGGCCCTGCAAGCCACGCTGATCAGCCAGTGCATCCACCGCGACTACGCGCCGAAGCCGCTGGTGTCCGCGCTGGTCGAGGGCTGCATGGAAAGCGGGAAGAACGTCATGGACGGCGGCGCGGTGGTGAATGCCGGGCCGGGGCTCATCTGGACGGGGCTGGCCGACTACGCGGATTCGATGGCGGCGGTCAAAAAGCTCGTCTATGAGGACAAGGCCTGCACGCTGGAGGAACTGGCGCAGGCGCTCCGCGACAACTTCGTGGGGCACGAAAAACTCCTCAAGCGTTGCCTCGACGCGCCGAAGTACGGCAACGACGACGATGAAGCGGACTTTTTCGCCAAGGACATCGTGGATTTCACGCAAGACGAGCACAAGCGCCGCCGGACGCTGTACAGCCGTTTCAGCCACGGCACGCTGTCCATTTCGAACAACACACCGCAGGGGATGCTCATCGGGGCGCTGCCGTGCGGGAGGCTCGCGGGCGCGCCGCTTTCCGACGGCATCAGCCCCGGACAGCAGCGCGACGTGTGCGGGCCCACCGCCGTCATCAAGTCCGTCAGCAAGGTGAACGTTGAGGCCATGGAAATCGGGCAGGTACACAACTTCAAGATCATGAAGGGGTTGCTCGATACGCCCGAAGGCGAGCAGGGGCTCATCAACCTGCTCCGCACGGCGAGCCTGCTTGGGAACGGGCAGATGCAGTTCAGCTATGTGGACGACGACACCTTGCGCGCGGCACAAGCCGATCCCGCGCAGTACAAGGATCTCATGATCCGCGTCGCCGGGTACAGCGCGTTTTTCGTGGAGCTGTGCAAGGACGTACAGGACGAGATCATCAGCCGCACCATGCTGCGGAACCTGTAGCGGGCCGCGCCCCGGATGGCCTGACGGCGGGATTCCGGGGCGCAAAATCTTTATGCCGGGGGCGGTATGCGCGGGATTGTCTTCAATATGCAGAGGTATTCCATCCACGACGGGCCGGGGACGCGCACGCTGGTGTTCCTCAAGGGGTGCCCCCTGCGCTGCGGGTGGTGTTCCAATCCTGAGAGCCAGTCCCCGCGCCCGGAAATCCTGTTCGAGCCCGAACGCTGTTCGGCGTGCGGGGCGTGCGTCCCGGCGTGCCCTGAAGAGCTCCACAGCCTGAGGGCCGGACCGTCCGGCACGGCCCATCTTGTGGATCGGGCCGCTTCCTGCCGGGGGTGCGGGGCGTGCGCGGACGAGTGCCCGAACGGGGCGCTGCGGGTGAGCGGCAGATCCATGAGCGTGGGCGAAGTCGTGGATGCCGTCATGCGGGACGCCCCGTTTTATTGGCAGTCCGGGGGCGGGGTGACGCTGAGCGGCGGGGAGGCGACCATGCAGGCGGCGTTCGCCCGCGAGGTGCTCATGGCCTGCCGCGGCGACGGCGTGCATACGGCCCTCGAAACCTGTGGGATGGCGGACTGGGAAACATTCCGGGAGCTGGCCCCGCATGTGGATTTGTTCCTCTACGACATCAAGCATATGGACGACGAGGCGCACAGGCGGCTTACGGGCGCGGGCAACCGGCGGATTCTGGACAACCTGCGCGGGCTGTTCCGCATGGGCAAAAAGGTTCTGATCCGAATGCCGCTGATCCCCGGCCTGAACGACGATCCCGCCGGGCTGGAGGCGGCTTTCGCCATGCTGCGGGAGGAAGCGGCACGAGGGGCCGACATCGCGGGCGTGGAACTGCTGCCCTACCACCGTTATGGGGAGGGCAAGTACCGCCAGCTCGGACGGGCGTACCCCTGCGGCGCCGAACCCTATACGGAGGAACGTCTGGAGGCGTTCAAGGCCTTTCTCGCGGCCCGGAGCACGGAAGGGGTGCCCCTGCGCCTTGTCCGGCACGCATGATTCCGTGCCGGAACACGCGGGGCTTTTAGGCGAGGGAGGACGTGGGGGCTTTAGGGTTCCGCCTTTCCCCAATATTGCCTCCCCCGCCGGGGGGGACGGAATGGCCCCGCAAGCCCGTGGATGGCCTGGCTGCCCTCATCCCCTCGCCGGGGGAAGGGCGGACGTTGCAGGGCAGGGGCCGTTGCGCGCTTTCCGGCGGATGCGCTGGGCAAGGCAGGCCGTCTCTCTCTCTCTCTCTCTCTCTCTCTCTCTCTCTCTCTCTCTCTCTCTCTCTCTCTCTTTATTGGGTTTTCCAAGGCGGAGGCTATCAGCCTTTAGGCGGCAGGGCCCTGAAAGACAAACGGGATCACCCCGGCAAGGGGCGATCCCATCGGTTTTTGGGGAAAGGCAGAGGAGATCGTCTATCGTCAGATTGTTCGGGCGATCCCGTCTGTCTTTGGGGAAGGGGGCGGCACCTTTGCCGCCTCCCTGAAGGCGGGTATCCGCCGTTTACTTCACGAGGCCGAATGCCTTGTCCTGTTCGCGGCGCAGGCGGAGCAGCGTGGATTCTTCGGGCATGTCGAGATCGCCGAGGGTGATCAGCTTCCCGGCGGGAACATCCCTGCACAGCGTCCGGTGGCTGAGCAGGTAGAAGGGCAGAGCCGCATCCGGGCCGATGGCGGCGGCGGGGTTGAGGATGCCTTCCACGCCGTCGATGGTGTGGTGGTGGCCGCCCATGTCAAGGACGGTTCCCTTGGGCAGGTCGCGCACGGCGCGCCCGCACAGGTCGCACAGCGGGCGCAGGTTGTCGCCGCCGGTGGCGTGCTTCATGAGGGCCGCCGCGAGGACGCTAGTGCCGGTTTCCACGCCGAGCAGGTGGGCGGGATGGTACAGCGCGGCATAGCGGTCGTTGCGGCTGCACGGGTGCCCCTTGGCCTTGAGCACCTGCCACGATTTCTTGTCCTTGCATTCCACGACGATGAAGACGCCGCCCGCCATGCTGGCCTCGTCGGGGCGGCGGAAGCAGTTGAAGATGTCGAGGCGCCCCGGCGCGTCGAACAGGCCGCCGTCGGCCTTGGGGCAGAAGAGATCGGGCATTTCGTCGATGCGGGCCACCGGCGCGTGGAAGAGCGGGCGATCCGGCATCATGCCCGTGGCGTTGGCGACCACCGCCATTTCGCAGAGGTCGGGCACGGAACGGTGCGAGAGCGAGGTGAGCATGGCGCGGCGCTTGCCGACGACCTCTTCCGCCGGGCGGTCGCCGAACTGCCACAGCGAGCCCATGCCGGGAGTGGCGATTTCCTGCTTCTGGCCGGGGCACAGCACCATGTCGCGCGCGGGATCATAGATGAAGTCGTATTCGCTGGACTTGCCCGCGCCCACGATGTTCATGCCGAGGACGCGGCCCCAGCTGATGAGCCCGATGAGCAGGCTGGGCTGGTCGCCGTCGCCGGTGGTGTAGACGAGGCCGCGTTCCGCCGCCTTGCGCGCCAGGATGGAGCCGACGACGGAGTCGGTTTCCTTGGAAACCATGACGACGTGCATGCCGCGCTCAATGGCGAGCTCGGCGGCGGCGGCGCTGGCTTCGGGCGCGCCGGAGCTTTCCACCAGCACGTCGAGGGGGAGATCCGCGATGTAGTCAAACCGATCCACGACGACGTTGAAGCCGTCGGCATAGGCCTTTTTCGCATCTTCGGCGGATTCGCACACGCGGACTTTGGAGGTGGGGATGCCCGCGTTTTCATAGGCGTCCACCGCGCGCTGAACGGTGCGCGTGCACACGGCGGGGACTTCGAGCAGGGGCATCCCCTGCGCCTGGAAGAGGAAGGACGCCCCGAATTCGCCAGCACCCGTGAGGCAGGCCTTGACCGGGCGGTGTACGGAAGGGTTGAACAGCGATTCGTAGAACATGATTGACTCCCTGTGGTTGCGGATGAAAAGCAGGCCCCGGCGGGAGCGCGGCGCGCTCCGGGCGGAGGGGGGACTTTCGCGGCCAATGATGGCCAGCCGCGGTCAGTCGGCGTTTGCGAGAAGGCCGAGCGCCTGCATGAAAAAGTCTTCGCCGCCGAAATTGCCCGACTTGAGGGCAAGGGCAAGGTGCGGGGCGTCGGGTTGGGCCGGGTCGTGCAGCGTTTCCGTCCACGGCACGCCGGGCGCGATGGTTTCGCCGATGCGCAGCGCCCGCACGCCAAGGCGGGACACGACCGCGCCGGAGGTTTCGCCCCCCGCCACGAGGATGCGCCTGACGCCGGTTTCCACCAGCGCGGCGGCGATGTCGGCAAGCGCCCGCTCGATCATGGCTCCGGCGGCTTCCCTGCCGAAACGGGCCTGCGTCGCGGCGACCCTGTCCGGGGAGGCCGTGGAGTAGACGATGCACGGCCCGTCCGGGCAATGCCTGCGGGCGAAGGCGACGGCCTCGGCGACGTACCCGCCGTGATCCTCGGCAAGGGCCAGCGGATCAAGGGCAAAGCCGGGGCGCTGCCGCGTGAACCGCGCCACCTGCGCCTGCGTCGCCTGCGAACAGCTCCCGGCGAGCACGAGCGCGAGGCCCGGCGCGTTGACGGGGGCCGGGGGCACGGGGCCGTCCGCGCCGATGCCGAAGTTGACGCCGAGCCCGCGGGCCACGCCGCTGCCGCCCGTGACCAGCGCGTGCCCGGCGCAGGCCGCGCCGATGGCCCGCAGATCCGCGTCGGAAAGTGCGTCGCAGACGAGCCACGGCGTGCCTTGCGCCGCAAGCCCGTCCATCCGGGCTTTGACGGCTTCGACGCCTTCCCGGACGGTTTCCAGCGGGATCAGCCCGCTTTTGCGTGAAGACTGGGCGTCCATGAGCCGGATAAGGTTCGCGTCGGTCATGGGCGTCAGCGGATGGCTGCGCATGGAGGTTTCATGCAGCAGCCTGTCGCCCACGAAAAGGTAGCCCTGATAGACCGTCCGCCTGTTTTCGGGGAAGGAGGGGCAGACGACCGCGCGGTCGCCGCCGAGGGCTTGAAGCAGGGCCTCCGCCACTGGGCCGATGTTGCCCTTGGGGGTGGAGTCGAACGTGGAGCAGTATTTCCAGAAGAACTGGCGGCAGCCCGCGGCGCGCAGGGCTTCGAGCGCGGCGAGGGCCTGGCTGACGGCCTCTTCCACGGGGACGGTGCGGATCTTCAGGGCCACGACCAGCGCGTCGGCTTGTGCGGCGGCTTCCGAGGCCAGTGCGGTATCCGGCACGCCCAGAAGCTGGATGGTGCGCATCCCGTTGCGGCTCAGGGTTTCGGCAAGGTCGGTGCCGCCGGTGAAATCGTCGGCGATGCAGCCAAGAACGGCAGTCATGGGATCAGGCTCCTTTGGGGGGAAGAAGTTCCGCGGCCTGTTCCGGGGTCAGGCAGCGCACGGGCAGGCCCCGCAGCGTCAGGTAAAGGCGACAGGTGGCTTCCAGCTCCTCAGCCGCGTCCAGCGCCTTGGTCAGGCTCGCGCCTCCGGTGATGGAGCCGTGGTTGGCCATCAGCAGGGCCGTGCGTCCGGGGGCGAGGCGGGCGACGCCCGCGCACAGTTCCGCCGATCCGGGTTTCGCATACGGCGCGACCGCAAGATGCCCCAGCTTCATGAGCTGATAGGGCGTCAGCGGCGGCAGGGGGTTACGGGGGTCGAGATCCGCCAGGCAGGAGACGGCCACGGCCCACGGCGAATGCAGGTGCACCACCGCGAGGTGATCGGGGTTGGCCTTGTACCACGCGAGGTGGAACGGCGCTTCCTTGGTGGCCTTGGGGCCGCTGACGAGGGCGCCCGTTTCGTCCAGCAGGGAAAGGCTTTCGGGCGTCAGCTCGCCGAAGGGGATGCCCGTGGGCGTGGCGAGGATGCCCCCCTCGACCCGCAGGCTCATGTTTCCGGCGGAACCGCCGGTCAGGCCGCGCTGGAAGACGGAGCGGCAGGCTCCGGCAAGCAGGTTCCGGCCTGTTTCGCAGTCAGGGCAGGTAATCATTGTCTTTTCCTTGGTCTTCCTTGCACGGCGCGCCCGCAGGCGGGTACGCCGGGGCCTTCCGGCAAGGCCGCGCGATCCCCTTCCGGGGAGGCGGGATCGGCGGCCCTGTTATGGCTCGGTTACGTCCGGTTACGGCCTGAATACGATCTTGATGGCGGCGTCGTCCTTGTCCGCGAGGTCGAACCCGGCCTTGATGTCGTCCAGCTTGAATTCGTCGGTGATGAGGGGCCTGACCTCGACGAGCCCTTGGGCCACCGGGCGCAGGGCTTCCGGGCACCAGACAAAGCGCTGCTGCCACGTATGGTGGACGAGACAGGTGTTGATGAATTCCAGCCCGTCGTCGTGCCAGCGGCTGATGTTCAGCGTCACCGGGGTGGTGACCCAGCTATAGAACACGAACTTGCCGTTGTGCTTGATGATTTCGCTGGCGGTGTTGAAGGATTCGGCTGTCCCGGCGGCTTCGACCACCACATCCGCGCCGAGGCCGTTGGTCAGATCCTTGACGGCCTCGATGACGTCGTCCTGTCCGGGGTTGAGGGTGATGTCCGCGCCGAGGCTGCGGGCGAGGGCCAGCTTGCCCTCAAGCACGTCCACCACGACGACGCGGTGCGCGCCCTTGCGCTTGGCGCACTGGGCGATGATCTGCCCGGCGAAGCCGCCGCCCATGACCACCACGGTGTCCCCAAGCTGCACCCCACTGTTCAGGCCGGAATACATGGCGCAGGAGATGGGCTCGCCCAGCGAGGCGATGTCCATGTCGAGATCATAGGGCACGGGCTGGAGCTGGAAGGACTTGGCGGCGAAATATTCGGCGAAGTTGTTGTTCCAGCCGAAGGCCATGACCTTGTCCCCGACCTTGTAGTCGGCTACGCGGCTGCCCACGGCGACGACCGTGCCGCCGCTCTCGTGCCCCAGCAGGAAGGGGAATTTGGGGTCCTGCCGGAATTCGGCGGTTTTCGGGGGCAGGTAGCCGCGGTAGAAGTTCTTGTCGGAACCGCAGATGCCCATGAGGTGGTTCTTGACGATGATGTCGTCCTCGCCGCAGACAAGTTCGCGCTCGATAAGCTCGATGTCGCGGGGCCCGTTGAGGCGGGCGGCCTTGGTGACGAAAGTTTCCATGTCCGTTCCTTTATGACGGAAAGAGGCGGGGACGGTTTTGATGCGTTCCCGCCTTTCCCATGCCATGCGGCCTTGCATGGCGCATTGGGGGAAACCGGCCGCCGGGGGGAGGCAGCCGGGCCCGCCCATTGGTTTAGATGATGCCGGCGAAGTGCAGGATGACTGTGAGGGCCGCGCCGGTGAAGCCGGCTACCGTGGAGCCGCCGCCGACCGCCCGGATGCCCTGCCGGATGTCCATGTTGGACATGGTGACGGTCACCCAGAAGCCGGAGGAGTTGGCGTGCTTGAACATGAGCGCGCCCGTGCCGCAGGCGAGGAAGGCGGCGAGCGGCGAGATGCCGAGCGCGCCGAGCATGGGCTCGACGAGGGCCGCGGCGGTCATGACGCCGAGGGCGTTGGAGCCGGTGATGACGTGGATGAGCGCGGCGATGAGGATCGGGATGATGATGCCGGGGATGCTGAACTGCACCACGGTTTCGGCCACGGCGTTGGCGACGCCCGCGTTCTTGATGAACGCGGCGAGCGCGCCGCCCATGGCGGTGACCATGATGGGCATGGCGGAGGAGCGCAGGGCGGATTCCACCCAGTCGTTCATAACCTTCTTGGAGCGCCATTCGGCGCCGGTGAGCACCAGCGAGAACAGGCAGCCCGCAAGGAGCGCGGCGAGCGGCGAGCCGATGAACTTGAAGACCTTCGCAACGGCGGTATCCGGGAACATGGCGTTGATGCCCGTGTTCAGGAAGATGAGCACCAGCGGCAGGACGATGGGGGCGAGGGAGGTGCCCACCGAGGGCAGGGGCTTATCCTTCGAGGCTTCGGCGGACTTGATGTATTCGTCCTGCGGGGCCACGGGCTCCTTGAGGGTGAGGCAGTACAGCCCGGCGGCGAAGATGGAGGGGATCGAAATGATGACGCCCCACATGATCGCGTCGCTGAGCGGCAGGTGGAGCAGCGCGGCGGCGGCCACGGGGCCGGGGGTCGGCGGCACCAGCGAGGCGGTGACGAGCGCGCCCATGTATAAGGCCGTGCCGTAGGACATCATGGACTTGTTGGTCTGGAGGGCAAGGTTGGACACGATGGGGATGAGCAGGATGACCACGGTGTCGGCCCAGATCGGGATGCCGAGGATGCCCGAAGCCAGCAGGATGGCCCAGAGCACGCGCTTTTCACCGAAGAGCTTGACGGTCGCCTTGGTGATGCTGACGGCGGCTCCCGTCTCTTCAAGGACTTTGCCGAGGATGCATCCGAGCACGATGACGATGGCGATGCTCTTCAGCGTGTCCGACATGCCCTTGTTGATGATGCCTTCAATCTTGTCCCACGGGGTTCCTATGGAGATGGCAAGGATGATGGTTGCGACCAGAATGCTGGTGACGGGGTGGATCTTCCATTTTGAGATGAAGAGTATCATCAGCAAGATACAGACGGCAAAGGCTATCAATACATAAGCGCTCGACATTTCTATCTCCTCCGCAATAATAGAACAGGTATTCTCTCCGGGCGTTATTTAGCAAGTTCGGTGCCAGAGCTGTTCCTGCGGTGCGCCGGGCGCGCGCCTTCCGGGGCCGCCGGATGGATTTGGCAAACATCGGCGGCCCCCTGGGGGACGTTTGATTGTTCAAACAAAGTGGTAGGTACGGGAATTTCGCACGCCCGCAGGACGGCGGGGATGGGGGCGGCGGGCTGTTGCAGCGGAATACGGTTGCAACGGATCGTTGCAACATATATGCAGCAACCCGTTGCAGCGGCGGCCTTGCGCCCAAAAGGGCAACCTGTTGAATGTAAAGGTTATTTCTGTATATATTTCTGGATGTTGCGCCACAGTGTGGTTCGATCCATGCTCAGGTTGCGGGCGGCACGGGTTCGGTTCCCGCCACATGCGCGCAGGGCCTCGACCAGCCTGTCCTTTTCGCCGTCCGGCATGGTGCCGTATGCGGCCTCCGGGGGGAAGGGGGCGGGCGCCGCCGGAAGCAGGGGCGGCGGCACCTCCTCGATGTCCTCCGGGTACAGGGCCCTGTTGAGATCCGCCGAGGTCAGGACGGCCCGGTTGCGGCGCAGGACGGCGGCCCGCTCCACGACGTTGCGCAGTTCCCGCGCGTTGCCCGCGAACGGGTATTCCCGGAGCAGGCGGAGGGAGTCCGGTTCGACCTTCGGCAGGGCTTCGCGGTTCTTCCAGCAAAATTTCTTGAGGAAAAAGTGGAACAGCTCAATGACGTCCTCCCCCCTGCGGCGCAGGGGCGGGATCGTGATTTTCAACACGTCGAGGCGGTAGAGCAGATCCTGCCGGAAGCGTCTGGCGGCGACGAGCTTGTGGAGGTTGACGTTGGTCGCCGAGATGATGCGCACGTCCACGGCGATCACCCGGTCGTCGCCGATGCGCCGGACTTCGTGCTCTTGGAGCACGCGCAGGAGCTTGCTCTGCATGTTCAGCGGGATTTCGGATATTTCGTCGAGGAACAGCGTCCCGTTGTGGGCCACTTCAAAAAGCCCCATCTTGCCGCCGCGCGTCGTCCCGGTGAATGCGCCTTCCACATAGCCGAAGAGTTCGCTTTCAAGCAGGTTTTCGGGCAGGGCCGCGCAGTTGATGGCTACGAAGGGCCCGTTGCGGCGCTGGCTGGCGTTGTGGATGCCCTGCGCGAACAGCTCCTTGCCCGTCCCCGTCTCGCCCACGATCAGGATGTTGGACGAGGCCGCGGCGTAGCGGCAGGCATCCTCTATGGTCTCGTCGATGAGCCGGCTGCAATGCACGATGTCCGAAAGCTGGTGCTTGGCGGTCAGCCCCCTGTTGCTCAGTTTCTTGCGGATATGCCCTTCGAGCTGCTGGACTTTGTCCACGTTCTGGAAGCTGATGACGACGCCCGCCGCGACCCCGTTGATGGCTACCGGCGTACAGTCGAAGGTGATGGACACGCCGCGCACCTTGCGGATTTCGCCTTGTATTTCCGTACAGTCGCGCATCGACCGGGTGAAGCTGTCCATCATGCAGGGGAAGGCCGTTTCGAGGGGCACGTCCTTGAGCGGGGCGTCGCGCATGAGGCAGGCGGCGGGGTTGTCCCGCCGGATGATCCCGGAGGCGTCCACGTAGAGAAGGCCGTCCTTCACCGACTCCGTGATGATTTTATAGGCCTCGGTCTGGATGCGCTCGTGCTGGACAAGAGTGACCGCCCGGATGGCTTCCTCCAGCGACTGCGCATAGGTTTCCCGGCCCGTGCGCAACAGGATGGCGGGAAGGCCCAGAAGCCCCGCGTCCTGCTGTACGGAATAGCCGCCGACGATGACGTCGCAGCCGTCCTGCTTGGCCAGCTCCAGCGCGTGCCGGATTTCCGCCGCGCATTCCGGGATGTAGACGCGGATGCCGCAGCCGAACATGCCGGAAAACTGTTCGATCCCGTTGAATGCGTTGTAAAAGCCGACGAAACCGATGCGGCGCGGCTGGAAACGGCGCTGGCACTCCTGAATGGAGCGGATGACGTCGTAGCCGGAAATGGCGATGTCGATGATGGGGACGCCCAGCCCCTGCGCCTTCAGCCGCCGGGCGGAATAGCCGCGGGCGATGACGGCGTCGCAGTCGCGCAGCTCCGAGAGGTCGAGCCTGTCCACGGTTGCGGTGATGATGCGGTTGTCGATGCGCCCGCGCTGGGGATGGGCCGCGATGACGTCCTGCACGATCCTTTCCATTTCCGGGTAAGGGGAAATGCTGACGATGCGGATTTGAGGCAGCGGCATAGTCCTGCTCGTTTGTTTGAGTGTCCTGAGGGCCTTTCGGCGGCAACGATGCCCCCGGAACGGGCTTTGCCGGAAGGCCCGCCTTCAAAAGCCGCCGCCCGAAGCCGCCGTTTGGGGCTGCCGTCCGGCGATGAGGCCGGGAACAGGGCCGGAAACCCCGCCCACGGGACGCCCGCCGACCGCCCGGAATGCCTCCGCCGCGGCAGGACGCGCACCCGCAGGAAGCCCGCCGCCCGCATCCGGGGCATCATCCACGCCCTTCCCGCAAGGCGAACCCGTCACCGGCAGATCCGCCCGTCCCAACCGACTAATATCAAATGCCTAATCCAGCAAGAGCGCGTCGGGCTCGGCACAGGCGGCGTGCAGGGCCCGGAAGCCTTGCCTCGCCTCCGCCTGCGTGGATGCCCGGACGGTATTGAGCTCGTCGGCGTGGCCGCACAGCATCCCGACCAGATCGCCGTCAAGATGCCCCTGCTTCACCATGTCTTCCATGACGCGCAAGGCTTCGGGCGGCGTCATGCCCGCACGGTAGGGCCTGTCTTCGGTAAGCGCCGTGAACACGTCCGCAATGGCCATGATCCGCGCCGGGATGGGGAGTTCCCCGTCCTTCAGGCCCAGCGGGTAGCCCCTGCCGTCCATCCGTTCGTGGTGGCCCCCACCCCAGGCGCTCACAAGCCCGAAGCCGGGCACGGCGTCCAGCCACAGGCGGCTGAGGTCGACGTGGCGTTTCATCTTGGGGAATTCCTCGTCGGTCAGCTTGCCGGGCTTTTCGAGCAGCGACAGCGGGATGCCGAGTTTCCCGATGTCGTGGAGCATGCCCGCGACGAACAGCGTGTCGAGGTCGTCCCGCCCGATGCCCGCCAGCCGTCCGAGCGCTGCGGCGGTATGGGCCACGCCCGTGGAATGGGTGGCGGTAAAGGGGCTGCACGAGTCGATGACGTGCCCGAAAAGGGTACTGAACTGAATGATTTCCTGAGGCTCAAGGAGCCTGTCGCCGTAGCGCCGCCGGAAGGGGCCGGGAAGGTGCCTGTGCGCCCCGGCGAGGCCCCTGAGCGTTTCCTCATCGTGCAGGATGTCCAGCATGGCCTCGGCGTGATCGGGCGAGTAGACACCGGGGCGGCGCTGGCGCACCTTGCGTTCCGCATCTTCCACGGCCTCCCTGAAATCCTTTTTGGCGCGCAGATCCACATCCACGCGATCCGCGATATTGATGAGGCTGCCCTCACGGGCGGCGCTCCCCCTGTCGCACGCCTTTTCCCAATACATATGGTGGAAGCGCACCCGCTCGGCTTCTTCGGCCAGCGTGGGGCAGCTTTGCAGGAACAGGCAGCCCGCTTGGGGATGGAGGTATCGCTCGCGCTCGAAGATGAGGTCTTCCGCGCTGGTTTTCAGGGGAATGACCCCCACATCGTGCATGATCCCGGCAAGGAAAAGCCGTTCGCGCTCCCCGGCGGAAAGGCCGAGGCGTTCGGACAGCCTGTCGAGCAGGAACCCCACCCGCATGTGGTGCCCGGTCAGCGCCGGATGCACCTGATCCAGCGCATTGGAGAAGGCTAGGATCAAATCGTAAAGTTTGATGCGCAGTTGCATGGCGTACCCGAAAAGGAGCGAAGATGTCCGCCGGCATGGGGCATCGGCAGAAGGTTACCGGAGGATATGGGGTCTGCCGCAAAAGTCAACAGCGGGGAGGAGAGAGGTTGGGAGAGAGGGGTGGGAGAGAAGAGATTGGGAGGGGAGGAGGAACCTTTCTGAAGAAAGGCTTCCTCC
>URTO01000009.1 GCA_900550745.1 uncultured Desulfovibrio sp.
GGGAAGCCTTTCTTCAGAAAGGTTCCCCTTCCCCCCTCCAACTCTTTCCTACTTCACCAGCTTCCTCAACCATGAGATCGGATGCATGGACGGGAGCTTCGTGTGGTGCGAAATCTGAAGGCGGCAGGTGCCGCACTCGGTAACGCAATACTCGGCGGCACTGTCCTTGACGGCCTTGAAGAGATCGGAACCGACCGAGGCCGCCACATCGTACTTTTCCTTCTTGAAGCCGTAACTGCCGGAAATGCCGCAGCAGCCGGAACGGGCGTCCTCGACGTTGGCGGAAGCCATGCGGAGCAGATCAAGGCCCGGCTTGCCGATGCCCTGCGCGCGCAGGTGGCAGGGGGCATGGTACACCAGCTTCGTGGCGTCTTCGCGGACGTCGATGTCGAGCTCGCCGGACTCGATGAGGCCGATGAGGAACTCGCAGGCGTCCTGCACATGAGGGACAATGGCCCCATGCTTGCCGAGTTCCGGGAAATACTCGGCATACTCCTGCTTGAGCATGAGCTGGCAGCTCGGGCAGACCGTCAAAACGGGCACGTCGCCGGACGAAACGAGCGCGGCGAGCGTGTCCACGTTCCGGCTCGCGGCGGCGCGGGCGTCGTCGAAGAAGCCGTTCGCCACCATCGGCAACCCGCAGCACTCGAAGTCGGGCACGATGACCTCATACCCCGCCTTTTCCAGCATGAAGACGAGATCCTTGCCCGTCTGAGGATCGTAGTCGTTTACGTAACAGCCGGGGAAGAAGACTGCCTTCTTGGTGAGGCGGCTGCGATCCGAGGCCGTCAGCATCGCGTTGTGGTCGCCCATCCATTCCGTGAAGCTCCGGGGCACGAACACGGGCATGGGCGCGCGGGCGTCCACGCCGAACTTGTCGAGGATGAGCCGGGTCAGCGCGTTGGTGGAGCCGACATTGACCAGCCAGCCCGGAAAACGGCGGGCCAGCCTGCCGAGCATACGCCCGTGGGAGAGTACCCAGTCGCGCAGGGGCGGCTTGTGGCGCTTGCAGTATTCCGCGCGGGCCAGCATGTTGAGGGTCGAAATCTTGACCCCGGACGGACAGGCGATGTCGCAGTTCTTGCAGTTGGAACAATAGTCCAGCGCCTCGATTTCCGAGATTTCGCCGCCGCCGGTTTCGTCATACAGGCGGAAACGCTCGGACGAAGGCCCGGTCAGCTTCGGCCCCTTGAAGGCCCGCGTCGCCTTGGTGACGGGGCAATAGGCCACGCAGGTCGAGCAGGTCGTACATTTATCAACAGTTTCAATAGGCTTCATACGCACCTCAGGCGTTCATGGCTGCAAAGAGGGCCGTGGACAGCGCGACGCCGTTGCCGGACTTCTCCGCGGCGTGATCGTAGCCGCCGAGCGTCTTGCCGATAAAGAATACGTTGTCGCACAGCGGGTTGCCGTCCTTGCCGAGCGGGCGGAGCTTGGCGTCCACATCCGGGCCAAGCAGGGCGAAGCCGTGCGACGGGCGGGGCGTCCCCGGCGTCTGGCGGCAGGCAGGGTAGGCTTCCGGCAGCGACCACTCCGGGGACGACGGGTTCAGGGGCAGATCAATATTAAAGATCGGCTCCCATGCGCGTTCGGGCTCGGTAGCGAACCCTTCGCTGAGCACGCCGCCCGTGGCGATGATGAAGGAACGCGCCTCATAGCGGCGCTCCTGCCCGTTGTTGGTCGTGATCAGCGCGGCGCAGCGCCCGTTTTCGACCACGGCCCCGGTGATGGTGGACTGCTCGATGAGATCCACATTGTATTTCTTGAGCAGGCGCAGGAGCAGGGCGTGCAGGCGCAGGCCCGTTACGGCAGGGGGCAGGCTGGAGATTTCGTTGACGATGTGCCCCGTGCGATCCCTGACGGCGTTGTGTACGTCGTTGTTGGCGGCGGTGCCGAGGATGGCCGGGACGAACACCGCGCCGGGCACGCCGCGCACGATGTATTTGTTCAGGCTCATGCTCAGCCAGAGGATGCCTTCGGGCGTATCCAGATAACGGGCCAGATCGAGGGTGGAGAGGTCGCGCTGGAGCGGGAACGGGCTCGGCAGGATGACCGGCACGATGTTCTTCCCCGCGTACCCCTTGCGCGTCATAAGGCCCTGCGCCACCAAAGCCGGGGAGAAGTCCTTGAGCCCCTCGACCCCGGCGATGAAAATGTTGCCCGCTTCGGCCACGCCGTGCATCGACATGGTATGCGGCACAAGATAGCTCGGCTTGGTCGTGCCGAGGGCCGTCACCACGCGGGTATTTTGTTCGTTGTTGCAGAGGTAGGGGCAGCCGCCTTCTTCGCAGAATTCGAGGAAGCCGGACAGCGCCTTTTTGACGGTTTCCGCGCCGACGATGGTATAAGGATGGCGCGGGGACAGGCTGCCGAAGCCGTCAAAGGGCGAGGTAAGGGGCGTGCCGTCGGAACGGTATCCGAGCACGTCGATGGTGCCGCCGCCGATGGCGAGTACGCCGGAGCCCTTGGTGACGAGCAGCGTGCGCTTCCCGGCCTTTGCCGCGAACAGGGCCGCGCTCAGCCCGGAAAGGCCGCCCCCGGCGATCATGACGTCATAGGGTGTTCTCTTGATCATTCGTCGGCTCCGTCTACGTTGAGGGTCGCGCCGTACATGCCGCGCGCCAGCTCGGTTTCACGCAATTCGCTGCCCCACAGCACCGGGCGGATGCCGTACCAGCGCTCCTGCTGGAAGCTCTGGAGCAGATCCGGCGCGCCGCAGGGGAGGGCGTCGCATTCGCCGGTGCCGCAGGCCCGCATCCCGGCGGGCAGGAGCTTGGCTTCGAGCACCGCGCCCACGCCGCGCAAGCCGCAGAAGCTCCCCTGACAGGTGCCCATGCCCATACGGGTGCGGCGACGGATGTCATTAAGGGAATGGGACGTGGGCTCTGAGGCGACCTGTTCAAATTCCGCGATGGTGACGCGCTCGCATTCGCACAAGAGCGCCTTTTTCCACGGCGCGGCCTCAAGGCGCTCCACCGTGGCGGCAAAACTGTCGCCAAGGCGGGATTCGGCCTGTTCCAGGCCTTGAGCCGGGAAGACCTTGCGCGCGCGTTCCAGCAGGGCCGGGGGCGTATCCTCCACCAGCGGCTCCACGGCGGTACGGCACTGTGCAGTCACGCCGAGCTTGGTACAGACGAGGTCGGCCATGCGCTCACCCATGAGGCGGTAGGTGGTCAGCTTGCCGCCGCAGATGGTCGCCATGCCCTTGAGCCCTTCCTTTTCATGGTCGAGGACCACGAAGTTGCGGGAAGCGCCCCGGCCTTCGGCGGACGGGTCGGCGGTGTACAGGGGCCGCGTCCCCGCGAAGGTGCGGAGGATGCGGTAGCTGTCGATTTCCGGGAAAAGCACGCGGCCGATGTCGAGCAGCTCATGCACTTCGGCGGTATCGGGCACGGTGTCGTCGGGCTTGTCGGTCTTCTTGGAGGTGGTGCCGAGGATGGTGATGGAGCCGTGCGGCACGAAGATGTCGCCGTCGGACGCCTTGCGCAGCCGGTTGATCACGCGGCTGGTGAAGCGGTGGTTGAAGGCAACCAGCGTCCCGCGGTCGGGCTTGACGTTGATGTCCAGCCCCGCGGTATGGGCCAGCTCGCCCACCCAGCTCCCGGCGGCGTTGACCACGAAGCTGCAGGGGATTTCCCCGGTCTGCCCGGTGCGGGAGTCGCGCACGCTTACGCTCGTGACCTGCCCGTTGGCGCTGTTGATGGAGGTGACTTCCGTATAGGTACGGAAGCCCGCGCCATGCCGGACGGCGTTCTGGACGTTCTGCCAGACGAGGCGGAAGCCGTCCACGGCGGAGTCTGGCACGCGGTACACGGATACGATGTTGTCCGCGAGATTGGGTTCGAGCGCACGGGCTTCTTTTACGGTGAGGGGAGTGGCTTCGATCCCGCACTTGTCGCAGGCCGTGACCCACGTAGCTTCAAACTCGGCCCCGTCTTCGGGCGTGCGGACGAAGAAGCCTTCGGTTTCCTCGACGCAGTGCTTGCCGATGCGCCGGAGGATGCGGTTTTCCTCGATGCATTCCCGGCCCGCCTCGGCGTCTTTCACCGCGTAGCGCGCGCCGCTGTGGAGCAGGCCGTGGAAGCGGGAGCTTGTGCCGTGGACGAGGTCGCGCTGTTCGAGCAGCAGCGCCTTGACCCCGCGCATGGCGAGGTCGCGCAAGGTTCCCGCGCCCGTGGCTCCGCCGCCGATGACGACGACGTCCCAGTGCCGTTTGGTATATTCTGAAAGTTCCTGCATGGATGTTCCCGTTCTTTCTGGATTTGTTCCGGGTTCGCCCCGGAAGTGCGTCGCTCCTGAAAATAGCCTCTTTGACATCCGTTTACAATAGAATATTCACATATGAAACTTTAGACAAGGATAAAAAGTACTTATCCGAAAAGTTTGGGAATTGGGTGATCGGGGAGGGGGAAGGGAGCCCTTTTTCAAAAGGGGCCCTTCCCCCTCCCCGATTCCTCTTTCTCTCCCTTCCCCAAAGGATTTACTTATGACACCCTACTATCAGGCTGCTTTGGAAAACTTGTTTGGGCATGTGGCGTTCCTGCAGGGCCGGACACCCGGCATGATGCTGCGGGATCTGGGCGGGGCGTTGCTTGTTGATTCGGGCTTGGGATCGGATACCTTCAATAAGGTGCTCTGGGAATGCGGGGGAGACGGCCAGCCTTGCCGGGTTGCACAGGGGACGGAAAAAAGCCTGCTGAGCGCCGCCGCGGACTGGTTCGCGGGCAAACGCCCCCGTGATCTGCTGGCGTTGCCGGGGGCGGCGCTGCCTCCCGCGACTGAGCGCCCCTTTACCGTGTGGGCCAGCGCCGAGGACGAAGGCGCGCTGAACCGTCAGCGGACGGTGTTTGAACGGGCGGGATACGGGATAGGGGAGCGTGAAACGGGCATGGCTTTGCCCTTGGGCCGCTGGTCGCCGGAAGGGGAGGCGCCGGAGGGGCTGCGGATCGTGCAGGTCAGGACGGCCTCGGAACTCGCCGCTTATGCGGAGGTTCTCGCCGCCAACTGGAACCCGCCGGACGAAGATGTGAAAAGCTTCTACAAGGCTGCGGAACAGGCATTGTTTCAAGCCGTTGCGCCTATGCGCCTGTTTGTGGGCTTTGCCGGGGAGGTGCCTGCGGCCAGCGGGGAACTCTTCCTGAGTGAAAAAGGTAATACGGCGGGATTGCATATAATCAGCACTCGTGAAGCCTTTCGCAGAAGGGGGTTCGGCGGGGCTATGACGGCTGCGCTTTTGCGGGCTGCACAAGCTGCGGGAGCCTCTTTAGCGGTGTTGCAGGCTTCGGACGAGGGGGAACCCGTATACAGGCGGCAAGGGTTTGAGCCGTGCGGCTTGTTCGTGGAGTATGTCTTGAGCGATGAAATCCTTTTTTAAAAGGGTGTTGCATCACAATAAGGATATATGGGCATTCATTGAGCGTTCAAGCAGGCAAAGGGAAGAGATATTCGTTTGTTTTTTCACGAAAATGGGGGTGTTGGCACCTGCTAGGGGGCGTCGGATCAGGCACTTCCCCCTTGACGGAGACTTTTTTTCACGATACCAGCTTGAGAAGCTAGGCACCTGTCTAAGAGCATATGACATCATACTGCAATCAGACTGGTTTTGTTGTCAGGGGAAATGTTTCTTTTTCTATTTGCAAAGGACTGCCACCATGGAAAACGGTCGAAAACTGCTGCGTGGGATTGCGCTGGCGGCGATTGCCGTGATCGGTTTGGGTGGGATTGCGTTGTTTGCTTCACCGTCGCTGGCCGCCCAAACCCGTCCCGACGTGATCCGCATCGATGCCATAGGCCAGCTCAAAAAGCTGGAAATGCCTCCCGCCGTGTTTTTGCATGACGAACACACCAAGGCCCTTGCTGCCACGGGTCAGGACTGTTCCGTTTGTCATACGCCCACCGCGAACGGGCACACTGCCAAATTCCAGCGCGAGGAAGACGGCGCCGACGCCAAGAAGCTGGAAAGCATCTATCATAATGGTTGTATCGGCTGCCATGAGAACATGGCTTCCAACAACCAGAAGACGGGCCCGCTCGACGGCGAATGCCGCGCCTGTCATGACACGAAGCTTCCGTTCAAGGCCGAACAGAAGCCCGTCAAGATGGGCAGCAAGTCGCTTCACTATCTGCACGTCAGCTCCAAAGCCATCGTCAACCCGGCCAACTCTGAAGAAAACTGCGGCGTTTGCCACCATGTGTATGACGAAAAGCTGAACAAGCTCGTATGGAAGAAGGGACAGGAAGACGCCTGCGCCGCCTGCCACGGCGAAAAGGCCGTCGGCTCCACGCCCTCCCTCCAGACTGCCGTGCATACCAAGTGCGTGTGGTGTCATGAAAACGTGGCCCAGTCCTCCCGTGCGTATCTGACCGCTCAGGTGGAAGCCAAGAAGGCCGCCGAGCCCAAGAGCACGAAGAAGCTTTCCGCCAAGGAAGTGCAGGCTGAAGCCGCCGCCGAAGCAGCCGCCATTGAGGCCGCGATCGTAACCGGCCCCACCACCTGCGCCGGCTGCCATACCGAAGAGGCCCAGTCCAAGTTCAAGCAGGTAAGCCCGGTTCCCCGCCTGATGCGCGGTCAGCCCGACGCTACCGTGTTACTGCCCGTCAACAACGCCAAGCGTCCCGTGGGCGCGCCTGAAGCCGGCATGAAGCCCGTGGTGTTCAACCACAAGGCGCATGAGGCTTCCGTGGACAGCTGCCGCACCTGCCACCATGTCCGCATCGAATCCTGCACCGTCTGCCACACCGTCGACGGCAACAAGGACGGCAACTTCGTGAAGCTGGCCGACGCCATGCACTCGAAGACCTCGGACAGCAGCTGTGTGGGCTGCCATCAGCAGACCGTGATGCAGAAGAAGGAATGCGCCGGTTGCCACGGGGCTGTTCCAGTCATGCCCGCCGACTCCTGCGCCACCTGCCATAAGGACGTGAAGGGCATCACCTCCGCCCAGATCGCCGACGGCTCCGCCTTCGATCTCACGAAGGAACAGCTTGCCGACATCGCCGCCAAGGATCTGGCCGCCCAGCCCGCTCCGGCGAAGCCTTTCCCCGCCGTCGAAGTGCCTGAGACCGTGACCATCGGCGCGCTGTCCAATGATTTTGAACCGAGCGTGTTCCCGCACCGCAAGATCTACGAAGCTCTTGTGAAGGGTGCCGCCGACAGCGGGCTTGCCTCCGCGTTCCATACGTCGCCGACGGCCATGTGCGCCGCGTGCCACCACAACAGCCCCATCGCGGATTTGAAGACGCCGCCGAAGTGCGCCAGCTGCCACGGGATTGAGGCTGACAAGATGGCTGTGAGCGTCAACAAGCCTTCGCTCAAGGCTGCGTATCATCAACAGTGCATGGCCTGCCACGATCGGATGAAGATCGAGAAGCCTGCCGCCACCGATTGCGCGGGTTGCCATACCCCGCGTGTGAAATAGGCGGAGGAGAAGATATGAACCGTAGATCATTTCTGACTCTGATGGGTGGGCTGGGTATCGGTTCGGCTCTGGGCGGCGCGAAATCCGCGTCCGCTGCGGGCGGGACCTTCCACGGCTACCCCGACAGCAAGGGTGTGCTTCACGACACCACGCTGTGCATCGGCTGCCGCAGGTGCGAACAGGCCTGCAACAAGGTCAACGATCTCCCCAAGCCGGAGAAGCCTTTCACCGATCTCAACGTGCTCAACGAAAAGCGCCGCACGTCCGCCAAAGAGTGGACTGTGGTGAACAAGTACCGTCCCGCGAGCCTCGACAAGGACGTGTTCCGCAAGAGCCAGTGCATGCACTGCGAGGAACCCGCCTGCGCCAGCGCGTGCTTCGTGAAGGCGTTTACCAAGAACCCCGACGGTTCCGTGACCTATGATCCCACCCTCTGCGTGGGCTGCCGTTACTGCATGGTCGCGTGCCCGTTCAACATCCCCGGCTACACCTATGACCGCGCCCTCAATCCGCTGGTCCAGAAGTGCACGCTGTGCCATCCCCGCCTGCAGGAAGGCAAGCTCCCCGGTTGCGTGGAAGCCTGCCCCACCGGTGCGCTGGTGTTCGGCAAGCGCAAGGATCTGATCAAGATTGCGTGGGATCGCATCACCGCGCATCCCGAACGCTATCAGAACCATGTGTACGGCGAGCATGAAATGGGCGGTACTGCGTGGATGACCATTTCCGGCGCTGAGTTCAAGGAAGTGGGCCTCAACGAGGATCTCGGCACCAAGGCCGCTGGCGAATATACGGCTGGGGCGCTCGGCGCCGTGCCTATGGTGGTGGGCATTTGGCCTGTCCTGCTCGGCGGCGCGTACGCGATCACCAAGCGTAAGGAACAGATCGCCAAGGAAGAGCAGAACGAGGCTGTGAAGGCCGCCGTCGCCCGTACCGAGGAAGAGGCCGCGAAGAAGTTGCAGGCCAGCCTCGATAAGGCTGCGAAGGAAGCCGCCAAGGAAAAGGATCGCGCCGTCGCTGATGAAGTGAAGAAGGCCGTGGCCGAAGCCGAGGAAGCTCTCCGGGCGCAGCTTGAGGCCGAGAAGGCCGAAGCCGTGGCGAAGGCTGCGGAAGAGGCTGCCGCGAAGGCCGCTGAAGAGGCCGCTGCGAAGGCGGTCGAACAAGCCGCCGCCAAGGCCGCTAAGCCTTCCAAGCCTGAAAAGGGCAAGAAGGGCAAGCACGACACCAACGGCGGGGAGGCGTAAGCAATGAAACTCTGGAAGAACCTCTCGAATCGTCTTGATGCCGTGGCTGACGCCATGGCCGCCAAGCCGTGCATGCAAGGCTGCGTGGGCAAGACGCTGCTCTCCATCCCTCGCACGCCCGGCAACCTGATCACGGCTGTCATCCTCGCCATCGGGCTGCTGATCACCATCGGCCGCTTCGGGTTCGGGCTCGGCGCGGTGACCAACTTGGATGACAACAACCCCTGGGGCATTTGGATCGCCTTTGACCTGCTGTGCGGCGTTGCGCTGGCGGCTGGCGGTTATGTGACCTCTTCGGCATGCTACCTCTTCGGCATGAAGCGGTATCATTCGGCCGTGCGCCCCGCCATCCTGACGGCCTTCCTCGGCTATGCCTTTGTGGTCGTCGCCCTGTTGTACGACGTGGGCCAGCCGTGGCGTCTGCCCTATCCCTTGGTCGTGTCGCAGGGGACTACGTCCCTGCTGTTTGAAGTAGGCCTGTGTGTGGGCATTTACCTGACCGTGCTGTTCATCGAATGGTCCCCCGTGGGCCTTGAATGGCTCCTCGGCATGAAGGACGCCCCCTGCTGGCTCGTCCGCCTGCGCCCCCGTATGCACACCATCCGCAAGGCCGTGCTGTGCGCTACCATCCCGCTGACCATCCTCGGTGTGGTGCTGTCTACGATGCACCAGTCCTCGCTGGGCGCGCTGTTCCTCATCGCCCCGAGCAAGATGCACCCCCTGTGGTACTCGCCGTTCATGCCGGTGTTCTTCTTCATCTCCTCGATGGTGGCCGGCCTTTCGATGGTCATTTTCGAGGGCACGCTGTCTCACAAGGCACTGCACAACAAGATGGACGAAACCCACCTGCGCGAAGCTGACGGCGTCGTGTTCGGCTTCGGCCGTGCGGCTTCCTTCGTGCTGATCGGCTACTTCTTCATCAAGGTGCTGGACACCACCATGGACAACGATTGGCACTACCTCGCTTCCGGTTACGGTGCGTGGTTCGCCGTCGAAATGGTCGGCTTCGTGCTTCTGCCCGCCTTCCTGTATGCCCTCGGCGTGCGCGAAAAGAATATCACGCTCATCCGTGTGGCGTCGGTGTTCGGCGTGCTCGGCATCGTCGTCAACCGCTTCAACGTGTGCCTTGTGGCCTTCAACTGGCAGTTGGACAGCGCGGATCGCTACTTCCCGAGCATTTCGGAAGTGTTCCTGTCCATCTTTATCGTAACCCTGATCGTGACGGCGTACCGCTTCGTGTGCTCGAAGATGCCGGTCCTGTACGAACACCCTGATTTCAAGGACGCCCACTAGGGCGCCGGGAGCGAAATATGGAAGATTTCCCCACGCTCTACTCGTTTATGATTTTCACCAAGGGCTGGACGTATGTCCTCATGGGCGTCGCGCTCGTGGGGTTCCTCGGATACTGGCGCTTCCTTTTTGGTCGCGACGAGCGAACCGGCAGACCCGAGTAATCCGCAAGGAGCTGTTCTATGTACGAATTCCTCACTGGTCCCATGTTGTGGGCTGCCTTTCTCATCTTTGTGATTGGCCTTGCCCGCCGTGTGGTCCTGTATATCCGGGGGCTGGATTGGCGGCTTGAACGTGTCGCCTACGGCCCCGGCCGTAAAATCGGTATGAAGGGCGCGATTTCTTCCGTCTTTCAGTGGCTGGTTCCTTTTGGGACGCACAGTTGGCGCAAGCAGCCCTATTTCACCATCGCCTTCTTCCTGTTCCATATCGGCGTGGTGATCGTGCCCCTGTTCCTTGCTGGTCACATGGTCATTATGCAGGAGCGTTTCGGCTTTAGCCTGCCCGCGCTGCCCATGTGGTTCTCCGACGCCTTTACGGTGCTCGCCATCGTCGGTGCGTTTATGATGGTTCTGCGCCGCATCGCGCTGCCGGAAGTCCGCTTCCTGACGAACTGGGGCGACTGGGGTATCCTGCTGCTGGTGCTGTTCGTGCTCGTCGCCGGTTTCCTCGCCCGGATGCAGGCCCCCGGCTATGAAAGCTGGCTCCTGTGGCATATCTTCTCGGCCGAGCTGGTGCTCATTTTGGCGCCGTTCACCAAGCTTTCCCACATCGTGCTGTACTTCATGTCGCGCGGTCAGCTTGGCATGGACTACGCCATCAAGCGTGGCGGCGCGTCGCGCGGCCCCGCTTTCCCCTGGTAATCCTCCGGGATTGTCAGCATATTGGAGGACAACATGCCTGAAGGCAAGTTTTGCAACAGACGGCCCATCAAGACCGAGGAAGAGCTGAAAGCGCTTCTCGGCGACAAGGGTGGGCAGCAGTATTATAAAGAAATGGAAACATTGGAAGTGGACACGGTCGCTCTGTGGGATACCCTGCAGAAGACCTGCAAGTCCCGCACCCGCACGTGGCTCGAAATTTGCGCCCACTGCGGCCTGTGCGCGAACAGCTGCTTCCTCTATACGGCGAACAACCGCGATCCCAAGCAGGTTCCGTCTTATAAGATCCAGTCCACGCTCGGCGAAATGCTTCGCCGTAAGGGGCAGGTCGATACCCAGTTCATGATCGATACGATGGAAGTGGCGTGGGCGAAATGCACCTGCTGCAACCGTTGCGGCACGTACTGCCCGCACGGCATCGACATGGGCGTCATGTTCAGCTATCTGCGCGGCATACTGTATTCTCAGGGCTTCGTGCCGTGGGAACTCAAGATCGGCGCGGGCATGCACCGCGTATACGGCGCCCAGATGGACGTGACCACCGAGGACTGGGTGGACACCTGCGAATGGATGGCCGATGAAAACTCGGAAGAGTGGCCGGGCCTTGAGATTCCGATCGACAAGGAAGACTGCGATGTCATGTACATCCTGAACGCCCGCGAACCCAAGCACTATCCTGAAGACGTGGCGCAGGCCGCCATCCTCTTCCATGTGGCCGGGGAAAAGTGGACCGTTCCTTCCGTGGGTTGGGAAAACACCTCCCTGTCCATGTTTGCCGGTGACTGGGAAGCGTGCGCCGATAACGTGAAGCGTATCTATGGCGCGGTTGACCGTCTGCGCCCCAAGATGGTCGTGGGCACGGAATGCGGCCATGCGCACCGTGCCACGGTCGTGGAAGGCCCCTATTGGGCCGGACGCGAAGACGGCAAGCCGCCGGTTCCGTTCCTGCACTATGTGGAATGGCTGGCCGATGCGCTGCGCAAGGGCAAGATCAAGATCGACCCCGCCAAGCGCCTGAAGATGCCCGTGACCTTGCAGGATTCGTGCAACTACATCCGTAACCACGGCCTTGCCGAGCACACCCGCTACATCATGAGCCAGATCGCGGATGACTTCCGTGAAATGACGTGCAACCGCGAAGACAACTTCTGCTGCGGTGGCGGCGGCGGCTTCAACGGCATCGGCAAGTTCCGCCCGCAGCGTGACAAGGGCCTGTACATGAAGTTGCAGCAGATCCGCGAAACCGGCGCCAAGTTGGTCATTTCGCCCTGCCACAACTGCTGGGACGCCATCCGTGATATGATGGAGGTGTACCATGTGCACGACATCAAGTGGAGCTTCCTCAAGCCCCTCATCATCGATATGATGATCGTCCCCGATCATCTGAAACCGCATGATGACGAGGAATAAGGAATGGCGGGAACGCGGAGAGGAAGGAACAGCTTTTTCTGAAGGCTTTTTCTCTTTCCGCATCCTCTAACCCCCTATTCGTAACCGTTCACGGTTTCAATCAGGCCCGCCTGAACGAACGGATCGGTTATATGAGTATGAAAACGCCCCGAATCAATGGTTCGGGGCGTTTTCATTTTATGGGCTTCACAGCCTGTTGAGGATACTGAGTGTCCGAAACAAGGAACTACCCGCTATGCGGGGGATTATGATAGGAGGGTAGGGCAGTTGCACAGGCTGGGTTCTTTTGCGCCTGATCTGCCTTTTCCCCTTGGGGAAGCTCGGATTGGGGGCAAACCGTCCAAGCCGCTTCTGGAGCGGCCATAGGGCCGGAAGCGTTCCGCGGATGAGCCGCTATGCCGTAAGGCCCTTTTCCCTTTTTCAGTCGCTTACCCATGCATTTTCTTTAATGAGTTCCTGTAAATCCTTTCAATGCGCTCAGGAGTTGCCGGGACGGGGGCGACGGAGAGAAGCAGCCCAAGGGACGGTGTGGTCTGGGTGAGTTCGCACAGGCGCTGGATGTCGTTCTCAGTGAACCCCTCATCCTCCAGCTTCTGCGGTACGCCCATGTCGGCGAGCCACGCTTCAACGCATCCGGCGGCCTTATGGGCCTCGTCCGGGGTTCCTTTGAGGTCAGGCGTCAGCGGCCGTAAAATCGTGCCCAGCGTGGCGGCACAGGCGGGATAGCACTCTTCGATGATGGCAGGAAGGATCATGGAAAGGCCAAGGCCGTGTGCGAGTTCCGGCTTGACGCCGCTGAGGGGGTGTTCCAGTGCATGTGTGAAGTGGAGCAGCCCATTGTCAAAGGCGGTTCCCGCGATCATGGAAGCGTAAGACAGGCAGTAACGGGCCTTGAGGTCTTCGGGGTTGGCGAGCGCCTTGGGCAGGTATTCCGCCACAAGGCGGATGGTCTCCCCAGCCAGCAGGATGGACAACGGGTTGGCAGTAACGGCGGTGGCGGCTTCGATGACGTGGTTTACGGCATCGATGGAGACATAGCGGGTCTGCTTGGGCGAGAGCTTGGTCATCAAGCCCGGATCGTCGATGGAGAACAGGGGATAGAGGCAGTCATAGGCGATGGCGGGCTTGTGGTTGCGCTTCGTAATGCTGGCCACGGCGAAGCGGTTGACTTCGCTGCCCGTACCGTGGGTCAGGTTGACGACGACGATGGGGACAGCCTTTGTCGGCGTGAACGCGAAAGTATACAGCTCTTCCGCCGTCTTGTCGGGATTGGCGAGGATAATCGCCGCGCTCTTGCCCGCATCGATGGGGCTGCCGCCGCCAATGCAGATGACGGCCTTGGCATCGGCAGATCTGCCGAGGGCCGCCGCCTCGTCTATGGAGTCGGTCGTGGGGTTGGGGGTTACCTTGTCGTATAGGGCGATGCGTATGCCGTGTTTGGCGCAGGCTGCGGTAACGTAATCCCATGCGCCGGTGAGCTTGTAGGAATGCCCTCCGGTCACGCAAAGGAGGGAGTCGATGCCTCTGGCCTTCAGCTCGGCGGCAACAGCATCCATCTTGGCGATGGCCCCGACTCCAAGATAGGCTGTTGTCTTGGTACGGATTTCCTTGACATCATGCTCATTGAATCGAGTATCCCACATGGCGGGCTCCTTGATGGGAAACATGTTAGATTGAACAATCAAACAAATTGTTCTTTTGTTCACAAATAAAGCCGAATACACTGGCTGTCAAGATGGCTACCGTGCTTTCACCTCAAAAATCATGGAAAAGATAATGGTAAGAAAAGAATTTATTTTGAAAATTTACTATATTAGATGGTATTGTGCCCAGAAAAAGGTCAATGTGGCAAAACATGTCTGTTGTTTTCTTTTGGGGGCAAAGGTATAAAAAAGGTATGGGTTTTTCCGTATAATTTGAGGTTGAAAACA
>URTO01000010.1 GCA_900550745.1 uncultured Desulfovibrio sp.
CAGCGGATTCCTCTCGTGTGCCACATACTGCCGGGGCGTCATGCCCGTCACTTTTCCGAACGCCACATAGAAAGGGCCTTCCTCCCCTTCCCCAATCTTAAAAGAAATCCCGGCAGCGCCCGGCGTCCTCGTATCTGTTCAAACGCTCGCACTCTCCAAGCTCACAGGCTTTTTTCAGATCCTGACAGGCACCTTCCGTTTCGCGCAGCAGGAAACGCACGTCGCCGCGGTTGATGTACGCGCCCGCCAGATCCGGGATGAAGGCGACGGCCCGCGTGTAGTCGTCGATGGCGGCCTTGAATTCCTTCTGCTCCTTGAGCACGTTCGCCCGGTTGTAGTAATACTCACCCTGTTCGGGGCGCAAGGCGATGGCCCGATCAAGATGCGCCTTCGCGCTGGCGTAGTTTCCGGCGCGCAGCATCACCACGCCGAGGGCGTTCTGCGCTTCGGCGTCGTCAGGATGCTCACGGGCATAGGTGCCGAGAGCCGTGCCCGCATCGTCCGCGAGCCCCATTTGATACATGGCGAGCGCCTTATTGTAGAGCACTTCGGAAGACGCCGCATCCGTGCCGCTGACCAGCGAAAGCTGTCGGAGGGCCTTCTCCGGCTCCTTCCGCTGGATGAGGATGCCCGCCTTGCCCACAAGGGCTTCCGGGTTGGTGGGATCGATCCGCAGGGCCGCGTCAAATTGCCGTTCGGCGCGCTTGTAATCGTTGGCGGCGTACAGCGCGGTGCCCGCATTGGTATGCAGCGCGGCGGAGCCGGGCGAGATGGAGACGGCGCGTTCAAAGGCTTGGGCGGCGTTCCGAGGCTGGTTGCAGCTCAGATAGGCCATGCCCAGCCCGTTGAGCAAGGCCGGGTGCTCCTGCTGCTGCAGCGCGGCGCTGAAACGGAGGATGCTCTCGCGGCAGTCGCCTTTCTGGTAGGCTTCGACGGCCTCGTTCATCGTGCTGGCCGGAAAGGTGGGGGCGGTCCCCTGTTTGCGCATGGGCGTACAGCCGGAAGCCGCCATGAGGACGAAAACGGCACAGAGGGCCGCCGCTGCGGAACGGAAGGGGGCCCGGCGGGAAAGCCCGTGCTGCGGGACGGGGCGGTGAGCCGACATCATAAAAACTCCTTGCGAATCTGTTCCAGAGAAAACTGCCCTTCGAGGATGCGGGCCGTTCCCGTGGCCGGGATATAGACCGAGAGGGTATCCTGGCCGGACTGAAGGTGGACAACGTGTTCCTGCACCACGCCGAGGGGATGGAACAGCAGCTTCTGAGAGCTGCCGAGCAGGTAGTGTTCGTCAACCGAGGCGGCGGACATGCCCTTGGGGAAGTCCTCCCTGAACGGGCGATCGCCGTTTTCCGAGCTGATTTCCATAAACGTCTGGCCGAGTTCGAGCGTAACGGGCGCGTTGAGCAGAAGTGCCCGGCTGCGGGCCGTGGAGGACGCGGTGACGAGCGCCTGCGCCCCGGTGTAGAGCGGATTCCGCTCGACGGAGAGGGCGCCCGCTCCCACGGCCGCCAGCACGCCCATGAGCACAAGGACAATGAGCAGCTCAAGCAGGGTGAACCCGGCAGACTGCCGATCAGCGGTCGGGCACATCTTCGCCCCAGATGTCGGCGGCTTCGCCTTCGCCGCCTTCCGCACCGTCGGAGCCGAGGCTCATGATTTCAAACGGCACTTTCTGCCCCGGCGCCGTGTAGACGTAATCGTTGCCCCAAGGGTCTTTCGGGATCTTGGTGATGTAGCCGTTGGCAGGGTAGTTTTTGGGCGTCTTGCCGATGGCCGGGCGGGTGACGAGGCTTTCGAGGCCCTGTTCCGTGGACGGATAGAACCCGTTGTCGAGATAGAATTTCTTGACCGCCGTGGACAGGTTTTCGATCTGCATCTTGGCCTGCACCACGCGGGCCTTGTGGGGTTCGTCCATGAATTTCGGGGCGACGATGGCTCCGAGAATCCCCAGAATGACGATGACGATCATCAGTTCGAGCAGGGTGAACCCGCCGTTGTTCCGTTGCCGGATGTGTCCTTTGTCCATGTTTTCCTCCTGTCAGGCGCAAGTGTGCGTATCAGAGCCGGGCGGCGTTAACGTACGGCCCGGTATTCCCATGTGACATATTCGTGCGTGACCCATCCCACCGAAGTGAGCGTATTTTTCCGCGCACCCTGCTGTACGGTGAGGTTGAGCCTGTACCAGCGGCTCCGCACGTCGAGGCAGCCGCTGGGGAGGGCCGGGACGTCGTACGCGGAGAGCAGATCCTCATACCAGTTTTCCCCCAAATCGTTGTCGGGGTTACTGCGGTAGTGCAGGACGGCGTTGACGAAGGGCCGCGCCTGCCGTTCGTCGCGGACGAGCGCGCTGAGCACGGCGGGTTGGAGCGTATTCATGTTCATGGGCCCCTGCGTCCAGATGGTCAGGGTTTCCAAGAGGCCGGGAAGCTCCTTTGTCCCGCGCAGGACATCCCGCCCCCATTCCTGTTCGACATGCGGCCAGCGCACGAGCAGGATTTCTTCGGGCGCCATCAGGGGGCGTCCCGGCGGCAGGCGGCGCGGCGTCTGCGTGAGATACCACTTCAGGGTGTCTTGATCCGTTTCGGCCAGCCCGCCCCACTGCCGGAGCGAATCCACATACTCTTTGGCCAGCGCGAGGGCGTTGTCCGTCCCGCCCGCGTAACCGTGCACGCGCATGAGCCCGGCCAGCAGCCGGGTGAGGATGTCGGCGAACGCCTCGGCGCGGGCGCGATCGGCCTCGCGTTCGTAGAAAATGGCGTTGATGGGAAAGCGGCTGTTTTCGTCCTCGATGGAGCCCGAAAGGTCCGCGCCCGGCAGTTCGGCGGAAAGACGCTCCAGCCCGAGGCCGAACAGCCCCCAGTCCTCCCGCATGTGATCCGGGGTCCCCTCTTCGCTGTTCCGGGTGAGGACAGCCGTGGCGAGGCGTTCACCGGACTCCATGAGCGGTTTGGCGGCAAGGATGGAGCGGGTGGATGCGGACATGGCGTGATCAAGCAGGATGTCGCGGCTGAACTCCACGGTCAGCACGGAAAGCCCGGTGAGTACGAACAGCACCAGAATGAGCACAGCGCCCCGGCGCCTGTCCTTGAAGAAAGTTCCCCTAGTCCCGTACATGCGGCCTCCGGGGGAAAACGGGGACGACAAACAGTTCCGGCTGTTCTTCCCCTTCCCTGTGCAGGGCAAACCGGATGGCTTCGGGCACGGCGCCGGAGGGCAGCGGGGAAGGCCAGTCCTCGACGTATTGCGTCTTGGCCGAATAGAGGGCCACTTCAAGCGACTTCACATTGCGGACAAGCACCAGTTCTGACCACGGGAAATCGCCCTCCACGCCGCAGTAGGCCCGTTCGCGCCGGATGAAGGCGGCGGAACGGCTGCCGTTGCGCAGGACGTATTCCACGCATACCGGGCCGGGCAAGGGATCGCCGGGCATGTCCGCCAGATGCGAGCTGGTGGCGAAGGACAGCAGCACTTCGTCGTCGGACGGCTGCGGCTTGTCCGTTTCGGTGAGGCGGTAGAACGCATCGGACGGGACAATCGGCTCGCGCGAGAGCGGGGGCAGGGTGGAATGCTTGTCGTCGATGAGGCACAGCCCGGCGATGTCGTTGTCGAGGATGCCCCAGAAGACGCGCTCGCTTTCCCGTTCGAGGACGCGTTTGCGCACGGTCTTTCCGTTGTCCATGACCATGCTGTAGGTGCTGAACAGCACCATGCCGATGACGGCGGTGAGGGTCATGGCGATGAGCAGTTCCACGAGCGTAAAGCCGCACATGCCCGTCGAGGGAGGGTTATCGCGGGAGGACGTATTCAAGCAGCAGCTCCCGGTAGGACGTCCCACGGTTTTCCACCAGCCGGAATTCAAGGCGCTTGCCTTCCATGCACCGCAGGGCGACGAGTTTTGAATGCCATTCCACATCAGGGTATTCCGGGGACAGGGTTCCCCATTGTTCGAGGCTGTCCGGGGATTCCCGGAGCATCTGGAGCATCTGGGCTCTTCCGGCGCGGAGGACGCCGTCCTCCCATCCCGTTTCCGCAAGCTGCGTCAGGCTGTCCCCGCTGACGCGGACGGCAAGCAGGGCCACCGTGCTCAGGATCGCCAGCGCGACGAGCACTTCCAGCAGGGTGAAGCCCCGGTTCATTGCACGCCCCCGGAAAGGGAAACGGTCATGTCCATATCCAGAAGATTTTTGCCCGAACGCCGGAACGTGACGTTTTCGACGCGGACGCCGGGGTGCGATTCCAGCGCGTGCAGCCATTGCACCCCCTGCTTCAGGTAGAGGCCGGTAAGACGCATCTCGATGCGCTCGGAGCCGTCGCTTTCCTTGCGGGCCGCCGGGCGTAGGGCTTCGATGCGCCGGGACAGGGAGAGGCGGTCGGCCTCCTTGTTGACGAGGCTGAACAGGGAACGGTTTTTTGCTGGGGCCGCCGCGTTCGACTGGGACAGCCGGGCGTAGTCGTCGGTCAGGAGCCGCATGGAAAGATGGCGCTGCCGGGCGCGTTCGGCGCGGGAGGCGTTGTCGGCACGATACTCGAAGATGGGCAGGATCACCCATTGGACAGCCCCAAGGAGCACAAGCCCGCCGAGGCCGAGGAGGAGGGGACGGGACACGCTCATGGCTGGCCTCCCTCAAGGGCAAGTTCGATTTCAAAGATGACCGCGCCCGGCGGCGTGCCCGGTTCGGGCTTGCCCGTACGGTTGGCTGCACTGAGGATTTTGGCCTCGCGGACGCCGGGGAGCCCGGACAGGGCCACGCGCAGGGCGTTGACCTGCTCATAGCCTGCGGCCGTTCCGCCGAACCCGCAGCGGCGGGCGTCGAGGCTCAGGCGGTCAAGGCGGATGTCGAGGGAGCCCGGTACGGCGGCGTGCATGTCCTGCAACAGGTGGAGGGCCGGGAAGGTGGCGTCGTTTTCCCCGCCGCCGCGCAGTCCGGCAATGCGGTTTTTGAGGATGCTCTCCATCTGCACGGGGTTGAACGAGCCGCGCACGTCGGGGAGCGCCTTGCGGAACAGGGCGCGGGCGGCGTCCTCATGGCGCAGGGCCTGCTGTCCGGCGGCGTACCCTTCCGCCCAAACGGAGGCGAGGCAGGCCGCTCCCACGGCAAGCGCGCCGCAGGCCGCCCATGCCAAACGCCTGCCGTGTTCGCTGGAAAGATGGCCCCCCCTCGGAGGACGGTGGAACGAGGGGATGAGGGGCGGACGCCACGGGGCCGGGAGCGGCATGGCTGCCACGCAGAGCGCGAGTAGCCGGGAGGGATCGGTTTCTCCCAGCCGGGCCACCTGCCCGCCCAAGGGTATTTCTTGGCCAAGCACGGAAACGGGCAGCCCGAAGGCTTCGGCAAAACGGGCGGACGCGCCGTTTCCGAGAAAGGCTTCACCATAGGCGAGAAGGCGATCCGGCACGAAAGGCGTCCCTTCCAGTACGAGGGAGGTTTCGCGCCGCAGCCGGGCGGCGAATCCGCACAGGGCGGCGTTTTCCCGTTCGGATGAAGGGCTGTTGAGGCCGGCGGCGTCCGTTTCGGGCATCCAGCCGACCGGGATGGCCCGGATGCGCCGGATGGTGCCGTTGTTGAGCAGGGCCACGGTGGAGCATTCGCGCTGGACGTGCAGGAACAGGGCTATTCCATGTTGTCTGGACGGCAGGTTTATGAGTAGCGGGAACGGATCAACGGTGACGAGGCTGGGGAAAAGCCCCTCCGCGTCAAAGGCGTCCAGCCATAAATCCAGTTCTTCCTTTCGGAGGGATACGCTGATTGCCTGTGCGCCGCTTTTGTACCCGGCGGACGCGGCGGCGTTCCCGGTCAGGCAGACGCGGTGCGCGAGCGTGTCGGCGTCGAAGGGAAATTCGGTTTCGAGCATCAGGGAAAGCGCCTGCTCCACCTTGGCCCGCGAACGGAAGGGGAAGGCCCAGTCCCTAAACAGCGCGGCCCCGGCGGACAGGCACACGCGCACGTCGTCCGGCCGCTTCAGACCCGCCGCAGCCGACCCGTCGAGCAGGGAGCGGAGGCCGGAGGCCACGGCCTGCGGCGTCAGATCGGCGCAGGCGACGCGGTGCAGATACGAAACCTCACGGCTTTTCAGCCCGATGCGGCACAACGCACCCGTGAGTTCAGTCCCGGACTGGAGGATGATGAAGCTGTCCTTGGCGATCATAATGCTCTCCGGTCAGGGCTGTACGTCAAAGGAGGGGCGTCGGAAGGCATCCCGGATGCGAACCCGGACTTCGCCTTTATCCTTAAGGGATTGAAGCGTCCGTTCCGGTATGAGTTCCTCCCGTACCTGTTCAAGCGGGATGCGCAGGGCGGACTGTACGTCCATACGGCTGGCGAGGAGATCGCGCGGGACAAGGGTCGCCTGCCCTTGGACGGTACACGCAATCACGGGGCTCCGTACTGCGAGCTGGTGCAGGGTCAGCCGGTTTTTTTTCCAACCGGTTTCCACTGTACCCTCCAACTTATCCAGGCGGGAACTCTTGAGCATAGGCAGGCTGAGAGCCGCCACGCCCTCGCGCAGGGAGAGGTTCAATGAGCCTTCGCCCGCAAGCGGATCGGGCCGTCCGTTCTGAAGGGGCAGATCGAGCGTTGCGGAACCATCCAGCTTGCCGCCCCGCATCTGCACGAGAGACGTTTTGCCCACGAATGGCCTGATTAAGGGCTCGATGCCGATTCCGGAGAGGGATGACCGCACGGCGAGCCGTTCGGGGTTCCAGAGCGAGGAGGGGATCACGGTCGCGTTCAGCTCACCCCCGGCGATGTCGGCGTCGAGTGTTACGCCAAGCGGGAAGGCGGTCAGCCCCGCCCGGACATTGCGGAAGGCCAACGGCTCCGGGGCGTTCGGCGGCTGCACCGTCAGCTCGGCGATTTTCAGCGCGGGCGGGAAGAAAGACAGTTCCGGGCGGCTCATGTCCACCTGCACGCCGGGCAGACGCCCGCACCATTGGCGCAGGCCGACCACGCCGAGCTCGCGCACGTACAGTATGCCGAGGAACAGGCCGTACAGCAGCAGCCCGAACAGGAGATAGAGCCCCCCACGCACCAGCGAGGCCCGGGAAGGCGGGGAAGGAAGCGCGAAAAGCAGCCTGTCCAGCAGCGCCCGCATCATGTGGCCGCCCCGTATGTTAAAGGCGCTTCGCCGTGGGCCTCATGCGGAGGCGTCGGGGCGTGCCGCCGGGAAATGCCGTTTATTTTGCTATTCATTGGTAACCCTCGCAACTTCGGTAAGCGAGGTCAGCCCCGCGATCACTTTCAACATGCCGTCATGCCGCAGGTTGCGCATGCCTTCGGACAGCGCGCACGCCCCAAGCACGTTGGCGTCGGCCTTATCCACGATAAGCCGTTTCAAAGCGTCGCTTACCGGCATGATTTCATAAATCGCCATACGGCCCCGGTATCCCGTGTCCAGACAGTCCGGGCAGCCCTTGGCCCGGTAGAGCGGCTGGCCGGGCCGGTAGGCGGAACGGGCCGCACCGAGCTTTTCCAATTCCTGCCCATCCGGGAGATAGGCCTCCCGGCAGTGCGGGCAGAGCATACGGACGAGGCGCTGCGCCACCACGCCGCGCAGGACCGAGGAGAGCAGGAACGGTTCCACGCCCATGTCGAAGAGGCGGGTGACTGCGCCGGGCGCGTCGTTGGTGTGCAGGGTGGAAAAGACGAGGTGCCCGGTCAGGGCGGATTGCACGGCGATGGCGGCGGTTTCGGCGTCGCGGATTTCGCCGATCAGGATGACGTCCGGGTCTTGGCGCACGATGGAGCGCAGCCCGTCGGCAAAGGTCAGCCCTATTTTGGGGTTGACCTGTATCTGCCCAACGCCCTCCAGCTCGTATTCCACGGGATCTTCAATGGTCAGGATGTTCTTGTCCGGCGCGGTCAGTTCCTGAAGCACGGCGTAAAGCGTGGTGGTCTTGCCGCTGCCGGTGGGGCCGGTGACCAGCACGATGCCGTGCGTGATCCCCACAAGGGAATGCATGAGCTGCAAGTCTTCCCGGCTGAGCCCGAGTTCGGTGAGGGAGAGCACGCGTTCGCTCTTTTCGAGCAGGCGGAGCACCACGCGCTCGCCGAAAGACGTGGGCAGGGTGGACACGCGCAGTCCCGCCTGACGCCCGCCGAGGGAAATGGCGATGCGCCCGTCCTGCGGCAGGCGCTTTTCCGCGATGTTGAGCTTCGCCATGACCTTGATGCGCGACACCACGGCGGCGTGATGGGCCTTGTTCAGGGTGTGGCGTTCGTAAAGCACGCCGTCCAGCCGGAAGCGCACGCGGGAAACGTCGCGGTAGGGTTCGATGTGGATGTCGCTGGCCCCGGCGCGCACGGCCTGCGCGAGGATCATGTTGACCAGCCGGATAAACGGGGCTTCGCTGCTGTCCTCCAGCAAGTCCTCCACCGCATCTTCATTGAATTCGTCGATCTCGTTGACCGAATCGCCGAGCACGTCCGAAACGCTCCCTTCCGAGCGGGTGGACTCGCCGAAAATCCGGTTGATGACGTCCGTGATGTCGTCTTCGCGGGCAAGCACGGGGTATTCAAGCCGTTCACCGAGCAGCATTCCCAGTTCTTGCGCGAGAAGCCAACTGAACGGATGGCAGATCGCCAGCGCAAGTTTGCCGTCCTTGTCGCGGACGGGCACCACTTTCTGTTTTCTGAGCCACGGAAGGGGAACCTTACAGACACGTTCGGCGTCCGCACGCCACCCTGAGCCCTCCTTGCCCACGAGGGCCGCAAGCCGCAGTTCGCAAGGCATGGCATGGCGCTCCGCCGCGGTTTCCAGATACTGGTTTTCGTCGATGCGCTCCGCCTCGTACAGGGCCCTTTCGAGGGGGATGCCCGAAGCTTCCGCATTCCGCGCACAGGCCTCCAGCACCTCAGGGGCGAGGTTAAGGCGTTCCAGCAATGAAGTGAGCGTCTTCATGGCGTCAGTTCACGAAAACAGGTTTCAGCATCTTGGGCTTGCTCATGATCGGCAGGCCGAGGCCGTCATGCCCCACACTCGTTTCATGCAGCACGAGCTGTTTTTCGCGCGTAAGGTCGGCGGAGTCGGCTGCGTTCCTGATGACTTTGGGCGTGATGAAGATGAACAGGTTGGTCTGGTTCGACTGCTTGTTGCGGGCTTTGAACAGCCATCCCAGTCCGGGAATGCTGCCGAGCCCCGGAACTTCGCTCTGGTTGTAGGTCTTCTGATCGTCGAGGAGGCCGCCGATGACCGCCGTCTGGCTGTCCTGCAACAGGATGGTCGTCTTGACCAGGCGCTTGCGGGTGGTCGGGGCGACGATTTGATCTCCGTTGGTGAGGGTGATGAGGCCCTGCGTGACCCGGCTGACTTCCTGTTCCACCTCAAGGCGGAGCGAGCCGTCGTCGCTGATGCGCGGGGTAATCTTGAGCTTCACGCCCACGTCCTTGTAGTCCATGGACTGGGTGGTGAAGTCGTTGTCGTTGCGGGTGGTGCTTTCCTTGGTGAACGGGATATTGTCCACGACTTCCACGCTGGCCTCCTCGTTGTCGAGCGTGAGGAGCTGCGGGGTGGCGAGCACGTCGACGTCGCTGTTGCCCCTGACCGCGTTCAGGATGGATTGGATGTTGTAGCTTGTGTTGCCCACGGTGATGGCGTCTTTCAGGATGGCCCCGATGCTCACGCCGGAGGGGAGGGATACCGTTTTGTTGGTTCCGCTGGAGCTCAGGGAGAAGCTCCCCCCGTTCAGGCCGACACCGCCGACGATGGCGGCATCTCCGGTATTGCCCCCGATGGCCCAGTTGATGCCGAAGGAGAAGGATGCCTCACTGCTCACTTCCATGATCAGGGCTTCGATGAACACCTGCTTGCGCACCACGTCGAGCTTGGCGACGATGTTGCTGAGGGCTTCAAATTCATCCGGGCGGGCGGTGATGACAAGGCTGTTGGTGGATTTGTCGGCCACCACCTTGATGTCCTTGGAAAGCACGGTATCCGGCTTCTGCTCTTCCGTTCCTGAGGCGCGCTGGCGCTCCACGAGCGTGTTGATGACCTGCGCCAGATCCTCGGCCTTGGCGTTGGACAGTGAGATAAGGTGTACGTCGCCCTTGCCCTTGGGGGTGGGGATGTCCAGGGAGCCGACCGCGTCACGCGCCATCCCGATGGCTTCGGGATCGCCGTAGATGAGCAGGCTGTTGGTACGTTCGTCGGCAAGCACGAGGCTGACGGTGGGGCGGCCCTTTTTGGCGTACTCCTCATCCCGGCTTTTGAGGATCTTGGCGAGCGTGGCGGCCAGCGTCTTGGAGTCGCCGTATTGCAGGCCGAGCGTGACGGAGGTGCCCGCCGTTTCGCTGGCCTCCACCTGTTCGAGGAAGGTCATGGCCTTGGCGACGTTGGGGGCCGGGGCCGTCAGCGCGAGGGTGTTCGATGGGGTATAGGCGGAAATGGCGTGCTCCTTCCCAAGCAGGGAGGGCAGGATTTTGGCGAGCTCGGCCGCCACGCCGACTTTCAGGGGCACGATCTGCGTGACCACGGTTTCCAGCTCGGAACCCATTTTACGGCCCACGGCGGCGTCTTCGCCTTGCCCGATGCCTTCCTTCAGCGGGACGATCTTGTAGGCCGTGCCGCTTTTCTGCACCGCGTACCCTTGCACGCGCAGGATGGAAACGAAGGTCTCAAAGGCTTCATCCGGGGAAATCCTGACCGGGGAATAAACGGTCACTTTCCCTTTGACTGCGGGATCGGTGATGAAGTTCCGGCCGGTGGCTTCGCTGATGTACTTGATGAGGGCATGGATGTCCGCATCCTTGAAATCCAGCGTCAGGCCGTTTTCCGGCTCCGCCCACGCAGGAGCGGCGGACGGGAAACCCTGCGCGCAGAGCAGGGCGAGGAACAGGATGGAGACACGAAGGGCCGTTGCCGCTTTGCTGGACGAATCGAACATGGCATCAACTTTGTACATCATACCGAATGATGGTTTTTTTCCCGTTGCGCAAGACTTCGAGCGTGATGGTGCTCTTGTCGGCCAAATCCCCAAGCCCGCCCAGATCGCCGAACCCTCTCAGTGGCTTGCCGTTGGCCCCCAGCAGAAGGTCGTCTTTTTTGAGGCCGAGCTCCTCTATGTAGCTTCCCGGCTGCATGTCGAGGATGCGTAAACCCTGATAGCCGCCCACGGCCTGCGGGGAGACGGAGACGGCGCGCATCAGGGCGCCGATGTCGCCGAGTTCTTCCCGAAGCCGGGCGCGGCTCACGGCCTTTTGTTCGTCGGGTTTGGCGCTTTCCTTTTGGAAGACAGGATCCTCGCTCATGGGCAGCCGTTCTTTTGCTCCGCCTTTGGCGATGACCACGGTGCGGCGCTGCACGAGGGCGATTTTCCACCCTTGTATCGTGTCCCCTTCCCTGTAGGGCCGTTCCGTCCCGTTCACCTGAATGACGGCGCGGCTGGCCTTGCCCGGCCCCGTGTCCACAATGGTTCCGAGCAGTTTCCAACCCTGCTTGCTGATGGGCAGCGCGTCGATGCCTTCGGCGGAAAGGCGTTCGCTTTCTTCGCCGGAATCCGTCCCCGTACCGCCTTTGGGGGAACGGCGGGCTTCAGGTGGGAAGACGGAAACCCCAAGGAGGTTGCGTGCGGTGATGCCGTCGAAGGCGGAGAGCGGTTCGGGCGCGGCAGCGGCGTGTTCCGTAAGCCGGGAGGTGGAACCGGGTGTGTCGAGCGCCGTCTCGCGCAGGGCGAAGGTGGCCTTGGCAAGGAACCACGCGATCAGCGAGATGCAGAAGAGGGAGAAGAATGTGGTCACGCGCTTGGACATGGTCAGCCTGCGAGGGTGCTCATTTCAAAGATGGGCAGGATGATGGCGATGACCACAAAGCCGACGATGCCGCCCAGCAGGAGGATCATGACCGGTTCCATGAGGGACGTGACGACCTGAAGGCGCGAGGCGACCCGGTTTTCGCTGTCGTTGGCGACCCAAAGCAGCATTTCGCCGAGTTGCCCGCTCCGTTCCCCGGCGGCGACCATCTGGCGGGACAACGGCGGAAAGACAAGCGGATCGTCCATGAATTCCGAGAGATCCCGGCCCGCCTGCACGCCGTCGATCATATTCTGGACGGCTTGGGCCATGAGTTTGTTGTCCGCCACGGATTTGACTATGTGCAGGGCCTTGAGCAGGGTGACGCCGTTTTTGAGGAGCATGCCGAGGGTGCGGGCCATATGCCCGACGATCAGCGGGCGGTAGATGCCGGCAATGCCGGGCAGGCGCAGCAGCAGGCGGTGGGTGTACCGCTTGCCTCTTTCAGTCCTGCGCATCCGCCAAATGCCGAGCATGATGCAGAGGGCGAGGAGCAGGATGATCCACCAGCCGGATCGGATGCCGTCGCTGACGGCCAACAGGATCTGCGTGGGCACGGGAAGCGCGCGGCCCATGTCCGAGAAAATTTGCGTGACCTTGGGGATCACGAACGTCAGCAGGAAGATGACGACGCCGATGCCCACGAACAGCATGAGGATGGGGTAGGCCAGCGTAGCCTGCACCTTGCGCACGAGCGCCACCTGCTGTTCGATATGTTCGGCGAAGCGTTCGATCACGAGTTCCAGCGTGCCGGAGGCTTCGCCCGCCCGTACCATCGTCACGAACGTCGATGAGAAGACGCGGGGGAACTCGGCCAGCCCGTCAGCAAGATCCCCACCCGCCATAATCCGGTCGCGCAGGCGGGAAACGATGCCCTGCATCCGGGAGAGATCGTCGTGGGCGCAGATGCTCGCAAGGGCCTCGTCAAGCGGAAGGCCCGCATGCAGCAGTGTAGCAAGCTGGCGGGCCATGGCTGCGACGGCCGTCTTGGGGACGGGGCAGAGCGATTCGAGGATTTTTTTAAAAGGTTTTTGGGCGGAAGGCTTTTCCGGGTTGGCAACGGATGCAGATGCGGATTCGACGGAGAGCGGCACAAGCCCCTTTTCGCGTACGGACGCGATGGCCTGCCGTTCGGTGTCAGCCTCCACCATGCCGCGTACGGTTTTGCCGGTTGCGGAAATGGCCTTGTAGCAAAAATTCGCCATGAAACCTTGCGCGTGAAAGGGGCCCCCATACGGGATGGAGGGCCCCTTTTCAATTGATGTTATTGTTCGTTACGGCGGCGCAGCACGCGGATAGCGGCTACGGCCGACATGCCGAGGAACAGGACCAGGAGGTCATAGGAAGGCGTGGAGCCGACGGTGCAGCCGCTGCTGCTTCCGTCGTCGTCAACCTCGGTGTTGCCGTTGGTGGGCAAGCTTTCGGAGGTCATGAGGGTTATCGGGGTGGCAATCTTCCCGGCGTCGATATCTGAATCAAAGCCACCGTTATCGGTGATGACGAAGAAGGCCAAATAGCTTTCGTCAGCATTCAGAGTGGCAGTCGGGGCAAGAGGATGCGTGGGATCGGAGAGGGGAGCGATCCACCACGAGCCGTCGGTCTTTTCGCCCTGTTCAGAATAGGTGTATTCCTCGGATTCGGTGGAGCTGACCAGTCTGAAGAGGTTCATGCTTTCAACCGTGGCGCCGTTCCCAAGGAAGCTCATCTGGAACACCGCGGTATCACCGCCGTCAACAGTGGCGTTGAAACTATAGGTGCCGAGGCGCTGGGCGTCCTTCATGGGGACGATATAGTCCTTTTCTGCCTGCTTGTTGTCGATAGCGGTATGGCTGGTCACCGTAACCACAACTTGATCGTTGGGCTGTACATAGCTGGCCAGAGGCTTGCCCAGGAAGGATTCCGCATCCGGGAGGAAGCCGTGAATCGGCTTGTCGCCCACGACAGTCGTCGTCACGCGGATGCTCGCAATCTTTTCCGGATCGGTTTCGGCTACTACGAACGGATCTTCGTCAAGGATGGTGAAGTCGGCGAAAAGGCCTTCCCGAATGGAGCCGATCTTGCCTTCCAGCTTATTCTGCCACGCAGGCATGGCGGTAACGGCGTGGATGGCCTGAAGGACATTGAGGCGCTGATCATAATCCCAATAGGTCTGCATAACGCCGGAATCCTTACGGGCTTCCAGTTCAATAGTCGTGCTCGGATCCTTGCTGCTACCGGAAATGACGGTTCCGCCTTCATAGAAGTCCGACTTGGCCGTTTTGCGGGTAACGCCGGAAGCGATGCTCCGGAGCGGGTCGATCGGGGTAACCATCGTATCGTT
>URTO01000011.1 GCA_900550745.1 uncultured Desulfovibrio sp.
GTACTATGGAGATAAAACAACCATAAACAATACAAAGCCTTTCTCTTTATCAACCGTAAACTTGAACAGATCCGTAAAATAAAGACACAACCTAAGAACATCAATCAGTTATTGTGGCAGGGGGCTTTCTCATCGCCTTCCCTTATTCTAAAAATGCCTCTTGTACTGCTGCCGTACTCCTCTCTGCCTTATGTTTTAGGCTACTCCATAGGAAATGTTGATGCTTTATTTTTTTGGCTCTGTCATAGTATGAGGTTGCTTCATCTCCACAGTGCGGTGAAAATACAGACTTTTTCTCCGATTTTCCCCTTGGCTGGATTCACTAATAAGGCATTTTTCCGGTTATCCCTTTGGATCTTCAAGGAAAAAGCATCAATCATTTTCTATAACACAGCCTGTTTTACACTTAATTATTTGAAACTATTGAAAATAATATTTTGTGACTTGGAAAGAATAGTTAGATAATTTCAATAGATTATATCTAGTTGACGACACGGCCCAGAACAAAGGCCGCCCCTGAGAGATCAGGAGCGGCCTTTGCCGTATCATCCGGCAGGTCTCGGAAGGAAGGAAAGGGAGACCCGGCGGGGAGGCTGGTTCACGCCTTTTGGCGGAACTATTTTTCAAGGCAGGCTTTCACGGCCTCAAGAGCGGCTTCAAAATCGACGTCGTGGGTGACTTCCTTGACGAGCTGCTCGTAGGCGATGACGCCGTCGGCGCAGATGACGAACACGGCGCGGCTGAGGAGGCGGAGTTCCTTGATGGCGACGCCATAGGCCGTACCGAAGGAAAGGTCGCGGTGGTCGGAGAGGGTTTCGACGGCATCGACCCCGGCGGCCCCGCACCAACGGGTCTGGGCGAAGGGGAGGTCGCAGCTGATGGTCAGGATGCGGACGTTGTCGGAAAGCTTGGCGGCTTCGGCATTGAAACGGCGGGTCTGCATGTCGCAGACGGGCGTGTCGAGGGAAGGAACCACGCTGATGACCAGCACCTTGCCCTTGTAGTCGGCCAGCGTGCGCGGGGTGAGATCATTGGCCAGCACGGAGAAGTCCGGGGCCGCTTCGCCGACGGAAACGCCCTTGCCGAGAAGGGTCAGGGGATTGCCTTGGAAAGTGATGATGCCGGTGCGTTCCTCAATCATAATAAGCCTCCATCCCCCAAAAAGCGGGAGCGTAGCGTTGTTCTGTGATGTAGGAAATAAGAGTACCCCAAACCTGATGGCCTGTAAATAGAAATAATTCCTGATTAGAAGAAAATCAGGGGATATATCATCCCGCCTTCCTTTGGGATGCGCGCAGCGGCGGCCCGTCGGCAAAAGGAGGCGGCGGCTGGAAAGCGCAGCGCAACGGGTGGATAAGATTACAAGTACGCGGGAAGGAAACCCCGCAGAGAGGGAGGCGCGTGGCTCGGAAAGCGCCTCCCCCTTGGAGATCATCCGTTCTTTCGGCAGGCCGCGACGAAACGGGCGGCCCAGTGCGGGACGGCTGGCGCAAAGAGGTGCGTATACGCCGCGAAGGTGTTGCGGACAAGGAGCCCGTCGCGGCTTTTGAGCTTGTCCGGGCCTTCCGTCGCAAGCCCCTTGGCGCGGTGCCCCGGCCCGGACATGCCCACGCCGGGCGAGAGGCGCAGGGTCGGCTCAAGCTCCCCAAGCGCGACGCAGCGGGAATAGTGGAACTCGTGCCCGCGCAGAAGGGCGCCTACCGGATGGAACGGGTTTTCGGCCTCCACGGTGGCCTCCACATAGCCGAGGCCCTGCGGACGCTGGCAGAACTCCGCCCGTGCCGGGAAAATCCCGGTCATGGGGTACAGTTTCCCGTTGATCTGCAACTCCTGGCACAGAACCATAAATCCGCCGCACTCGGCATAGATGGGCATGCCGCGCATGGAGTATTCCCGGATTTCCGCCAGATGCGGGGAATCCGTGAGGCGTTCCGGAACCATTTCAGGGAACCCGCCGCCGAGATAGAGCCCGTCAAGGCGCTCGCCGGGCCACGGTTCCGGCGAGAGCAGGCTCAGCTCGACGAGTTCGGCTCCGACACGGCGCAGGGCCTCAAAATTTTCCTCATAATAGAACCACAGGGCCGCATCCCGTACGAAGCCGATGGTCACGGGAGAAGCGGACGGAAGGCCGGAATGAAGCAGCGCTGATGCGGACGCTTCCAGAGCTCCGGCTGGTTCCGATGGGTGCGAGGGGACGGAAGGCGCGCTTTCGGCGGATTTTCGTCCATGCGGTGCATCATTGGGGAGTGTCCTCCCCATATCGGCCTCCCCAACCGTGGCATCGGCACACTGGGGGGCGTTGCCGGGGCCTTTCCCGATGTTGTCCGCTTCCCGGAAAGCGGCGTTTTCTTCTCCCCTTCCTCCCCTTTCTTTTTCTTCTTCCCAGAAGGGTTCGACGTCCCGCAGATCGGGGGCGGAACGGGCGAGGCGCAGGGCCGCATCAACATCCATATGGCTTTCAATAAGCCCGGCAAGGGAATCAAGGGCGGCGAGCAGGGAGGCCCGGCCCGGCGCGTCCGGGGTTTCGTCGTGCATGGAGACGAGCCCCATGTGCCGTTCGGGGATGGGGTTTTCGGCAAGCCGGGGGATTTCTCCGAGGACGGGGATGCCGGTGTACGTTTCGATGCTCTGCCGGATGAGGGCGGCGTGCCGTGAGGACGCCACACGGTTGAGGACGACGCCGGCGAGGTTGACGGGCTCGAAGCGGGCCAGCCCGGCAATGACCGCGGCGGCGGTGCGGGTCATCTTGGTGACCGTGAGGGTAAGCAGGACGGGTGCGCCGAGGGCGCGGGCGAGGGCCGCGGTGGAGCAGCTTCCCTGCACGTCACGCCCGTCGTACAGGCCCCGGTTGCCTTCAATGACGGCAAGGTCGGCGTCGTCGAATGAGGAGCGGAAAAGCGCACGCAGCCGGGCATCCGTCAAAAAGAAGGGATCAAGGTTGGTCGGCGTGCGCCCGGAGGCGAGGCCGAGCCATGCGGCGTCAATGTAGTCCGGGCCCTTCTTGCAGGGTTTGACGCGGAAGCCGCGAAGCGTCAGGGCGCGGACGAGGCCGAGCGAGAGGAGTGTTTTTCCGCCGCCCCCGGAAAGGCCGGAGACGACGAGGCGGGGGGCCGTGAAAGTCGGTGTGATCATGCGTTGTTCCGGGAGGGCGGGAGCTTGAGGGCGGCCCGCGCTTCATCAAGGTTGGCGGAGGCGGCGGGCAGGGCGTAGCTCTGCCTGAGCCGTTCCGTGGTGTGGATGCGGTTGGCGTGCGTGGTGATGGGCAGCGTTCCGCAAACGCACGGGAACCCTAGGATCAGGAGGAAAAGCACAAAAAGGGGGATGTCCGCGCCGGGGAAAGGGGCGAGAAGGATTTTCCGGGCATCGGGAAACAGCAGAAGCACGGGGGGAAGCAGCACAAAACCGATCAGGGGCGTCAGCGCGGCGAGGAACAGCCGGGTGTTGCCCCTCCTGAGGCAGAAACCGAAGGAACGAAGCGTTTCCCCGCTGAATCCGTAGTATCCCGCCGTTTCCTTGCCCGTGTAGGGATGCCGCAGCAGGATGCAGCTATCGGCGGCCATCGGGGCCTCCCGGAAGGTTGAGCGCGATCCGGGCTTCCTTCTCATTGATCGCGGGGACGATTTCGTAGCCTTCGTCCAGCAGCCTGCGCGTATATCGCCGGTTGCAGGAGAAGGAGATCAGGGTGTTCTGAAGCAGCAGCCCAACGAGGCCCAGCATGGCTATTAAAGCGTGCCCCGAAATCATGAGGCCACCCAGGGGAACTTCCGTACCGTCGAGCAATTCCGAGAGCGCAGGCACGCCGAAAAAGAGGCCGAACACGATGAGGATCGCAGCCGGGGAGATAATGTATTCCATGCCCCCGGAGGGGGCCCCGCGTTTGAACCAGACGAACCCCAAGGTTCGGAAGCTGTCCCAACTGAATCCGTAATATCCCTTTGTTTCCTTGCCTGTATGGGGGTGCCGCAGCAGAATGTAGTTATCGGACATCGCAGGTTTTCTCTTTGGCTCTGTTATAGTGTGTGGTTGTTTCATCTCCACAGTGCGGTGAAAATACAGCCTTTTTCTCCGGTTTTCCCCTTGGCGGGAACCACGGCTAAGGCATTTTATCGGCTAATCCTTTGGAACTTCAAGGAAAAAAGCATCAACCGTTTTCTATAACACAGCCTTCTCCTTATGTTTTGGCGTACTGGGCTTTCCCCCTCTGCCGCCGGGAAACCCTTCGTGGCCTGCGCAGCGCCGCGTACGGCTGGCGTTGATGACGGACGGGAGGCGGCCCGTTCCATTGGAAGGGGAGGGCTTCCATGCTGTGGATATCCGCATGCTTCGGCAGCCCCGTGCCGCCGAGAGGGCTGGGGTGGGTTTCGCAGGCGCGGACGGGACAATCATGCCGGAGGGGCGGCGTGCCGGGCGGATAGGGCCGTGAGTGCGGAAAAAGCCGGGGTATGCCGGAGCCGGGCAAGGCCAGCCGCACGCGCCGCCGCATGGAAGGGGGCCTCGCCGCCATTTTGTCCATGCAGGATTGCGAAGCCAGCAAGGGGTTCCCCGTGTCTGCCGAGCCCCGCAAGGGCTTCGCCGGAACGGGGGGAGCAGCAAAGGGAGGCCGAGGCGGGAATGGGTGGGATGTGCCGCCCGGCGTCGCGCGGAACGGGACGGATCGGGTAGCCGGGCCGGGCTTTGCTGTCCGTCCGGGCGGATGGAACCGGCGGGGATGCGGCGTCACGGGCGCGTCCTTGGCTCTACTCGTGTATGCCCAGCACGCGCTTGGCTTCCCGGACTTTCTCAGGATCGTCGTCGAAGACGTAGCCGCGTTCCAACAGGCGCGTGGTGTAGACGCGGTTGTAGAGAAAGGCCCAGATGAGCGCGACGAGCCAGAAAGAGGAGGCGCTGAGGAGCAGCACGAGCACCCCGGTAAGGAGGTCGCCACGGAATATGGCGGGAAACCCGCTGAAAAACAGCGTCGTCCAACTGAATCCGTAAAATCCGGTTGTGATGACGCCGGACTGTGCGTGCCTGAGCCGAATGTTCTGGGCCATGCCGTCCCCCGGAAAAGAAAAGGGAAGGAATCGCTTCCTTCCCTCAAAAGCCCTCCCGTGCCCGCTAGATCGGGAACGGGAGGGAAAGCCGCGGGAGAAAGCTCCCCCGCAGCCGTTAAGACTAGTTTTCGCCTTCGGAAGAGGCCTGCTTGCCGGCGCCCTTCAGACCGTACATGGTCGTGGAGCCGGAAGACCAGTATTCCAACGCCTCTTCGGACACGAGCACGGACAGGACGTTCTTGACGTCGCGGGTGCCCTTGGCGGGGAAGAGTTCGAGGAAGTCCTTGAAGTAGTACTTGGTCTTCGCGCCGGGACGGGACATCTTTTCCTTGAGGAAGTTGATGACGACTTCCTTGTCTTCGGCGGTGACTTCAGCGGCGGAAGCGGATTCGTGGGCTTCACCGCCGTGGGCGGCGAGGGCCAGTTCAGAGAACTTGAACTGGGTGCTCTGGCGCCAGGTGTAGTAAGCCGGATCGCGGAAGTCGTCGATCAGGTGGTGGGTGAACTCAAGGCCGGTCAGCTCAAAGAAGGATTCCCAGCCGATGCGTTCGGCCCAGTCGCCCAGACGTTCGTACTTGTTGGCGTTCTCGGAGTACACTTCCACGATGTGCTTGATCGTGCTGGTGAGGGTGTTCCAGCGGGGCGGTTCGTTGGGAATGTACGCCACGACCACTTTGGAGAACTTGGGCATGGAGATACGGTTGGAAACCTTGCCGCCGACCATCAGGGCGACGCCGTCGCCTTCGCCGTCGGAGATGGGCAGGGCGGGGCACATGGTGTAGCAGTTGCCGCAGTACATGCAGCGATCCTGCTTGATGGCCACGGAGTTGACCTTCTTGCCGTCATGTTCGGTCTTGACCGGACGCACGGCGGCGGTGGGGCAGGCGGCGACAGCCAGCGGGATTTCGCAGAGCTGGTCAACCCACTGGTCGTCGATCATCGGAGGCTTGCGGTGGATGCCCACGATGCCGATGTCGGAGCAGTGCACGGCGCCGCACATGTTGATGCAGCAAGCCAGCGAAATGCGCACGGGGGCGGGCAGACGCATGTTCTTGAACTCTTCAAACATGGTATCCATCACAGCCTTAACCGGGCCGGAGGCGTCGGTGGCGGGGGTGTGACAGTGCACCCAGCCCTGGGTGTGCACGATGTTGGAAACGCCGGCGCCGGTGCCGCCGATGGGGAACTTGTAGGAGCCGGCGGCGAACTTGCGGCCCGCCAGATCTTCCTTCAGGGCCTTCAGGGTGGCTTCGTCGGTCACCATGAATTCGATGTTGTTACGGGTCGTCCAGCGAACGTGCCCGCCGCAGTACTTGTCGGCGATTTCGCAGATTTCGCGGATGTTGGTAACGGACATCGTACGGGTGCCGCCGCAGCGCACGGTGTACACCTTATCGCCGGATTCGGCGACGTGCACGAGCACGCCGGGTTCCAGGATTTCGTGGTACAGCCATTTGCCGAAGTTCTTCTTGATGACTTCAGGGAAGAACGAGTCGTATTTGCGGGGGCCAATATCGGAGATACGGCCTTCCATCGGCTTTTCAGGATTGTAGCCGGAAGAAACAAACGCCATGGTAATTCTCCCTTCTCTTTAGCGTTGATGTCTGGAGCGGTAAGCAGCCAGGTCACGGTTCCAGCCGCCGGGCACTTCTTCTTCCTTGAAGAAGATGTACGGGTTGGAGCGCGGTTCCTTGACGTGCTGAGCAAGAGCGGGGATTTCGGTGACTTCAAGGAGCTTCTGGAAGGACAGACGCTTCATGGTTTCGCCGAGACGTTCGCGGTTCTTGCCTTCTTCCATCCACCAATCCCAAATCTTTTCAATGATTTCTTTGAGTTCAGCGTAAGGAGCTTCAACCGGGACGAAGGGAACGAGCAGGGAGCCCATCTGAGCGCCGTCAACGACCGGGGCCTTGGCGCCGCAGAGGATGGACGCGCCGCGTTCGTCGCCGATGTGCAGGGCGCGGGGCATGGTGTTGATACAGTGCATGCAACGCACGCATTCGGCGTTGTTGATGAAGAGGCGGCTGCCGTCCCACTTCATGCACTTGGAGGGGCACAGGTTGATGACTTCGGCTTCGATGTCGAACTTGCCCCAGTCACGGCCGGAGTGGGCGCCGGCGTTGGGGGCGAATTCGCCGGCAACGTAGGCTTTCACGGCTTCCTGATCGATCTTGATGTCGTCCTTCCACGTACCCACGACGGCGAAGTCGGAACGGGCCATAGCGGCCACGCAGCCGTTCGGGCAGCCGTCGAATTTGAACTTGAACTTGTAGGGGAAGGCGGGACGGTGCAGTTCGTCCTGGTAGTCCATGGTGAGCTGGTAGCAGGCGTCCTGCGTGTTGTAGCAGGCGTATTCGCAGCGGCTCTGGCCAAGGCAGGCGGCAGGCGTACGGAGGTTGGAACCGGAACCGCCGAGGTCGACGTCGAGCTTGTGGGTGAGATCGTAGAAGATTTCTTCAAGCTGCGGGGTCTGGGTGCCGATGAGCACGATGTCGCCGGTGGAACCGTGCATGTTGGTCAGGCCGGAGCCGCGGAGTTCCCAGATGTCGCACAGGCCGCGCAGGAATTCGGTGGAGTAGTACTTGCCGGAGGGCTGGGCCACACGGACGGTGTGGAAGTGCGCCACGCCGGGGAACATTTCAGGCTGGTCGCAGTAACGGCCGATAACGCCGCCGCCGTAACCGAACACGCCCACGATGCCGCCGTGCTTCCAGTGCGTTTCCTTTTCCTTATAGGAAAGTTCAAGCACACCGAGCAGGTCGTCGGGAGCGTCGGCGGGAACCTGGAATTCCACGTTGTCGGGGTTGGCCGCTCTGTATTCAGCTTCCTGCTTGATGTCGGATACGAAGCTGGGCCAAGGGCCAGTTTCGAGTTGATCCAACAAGGGAGTTGGATGTTTGATTGCCATTGCCTTACCTCCACTTGGTTTGGTTGGTAACCGCATTGTGGTGCGGCTGAAAGCCGCGGGATATTCTAAGATGGCCCGCAGCGCAAACGCACGGGCCTCATCTCAGTTATCTTACTTCTTGTTAAAAATACCATGCAGTTCTTGTTTGTGTCAAGGAAGGTTCGAGAAACCCGGTGTCATCAAAGGATTTTGTGCACATTTAGCCCCGCTGGGCCGTGAGCTCGTGCAAATGGCGCGTGATTAGGGCACGATAGGGGATGGAGTGAATTTCTGCACCAGCCCTGAAAGGGCTTTTGGGGAGTTGAAAACCGTTTCCTGTTTTGTGTTTTTTATGGGAAAAATATGTATGAACAATATGATAGGTGCTTGCAGAAAAAGTTGTGCAAAGAAGAACGAAAAAGATTTAGTGATTTTTTGAACAATATTCTGGGGCTTAAACGGCTTTTCCTTTTAGTGTCGGCTGATTATGCCGCCTTGACGCAAAGGGTGGGCAAGAGGCGCCCGAAAAGGCCCCATGAAGGGCGGGGCGGTTGTCCCAAAAGGCGCGGTATGGAACCCCGAAGCCGACGGGTGCAGGCTGCGCGGAAAGGCGCTGCGGGGGCGGCCCAAACCGCCGTCAGCGGTTGTTTTCGGCGACCAGCCTGGGGAGGCAGGCGACGCTGGCTTCAGCATGTCTGGCTCTGGCTTTGCTCAGGGCGCGCTGCGCATCCCGGTAGCGGGTGAAGGGGCCTTGGCCGATAAAATACTGCGTGCGGCCGTTGGGAAGGCGTTCCGAGAGGATTTTAAGTTCACCGGGCAGGCTGCGGGAAACCCGCTTGGTGGGCTTGGAGGCGCCGGCGGACGAAAGCGTTTTGAGCTTGTTTTGGGCGTCCTTGAGCGTGCGTGCGCCGGCCAGCCGCAGGTAAAAGGCGTTGTTCTGCAGAACCGGGATGCCCCGCTTGTCGGCGACGACCTCGACCTGGACGGGAATCACGCCGCGCCGGATCATGTTCAGCCTGCTGGCGGCGGCCCTGGAAACGTCGAGGATGAGCTTTTTCTTGCCCGGCCCGCGGTCGTTGATGCGGACGAGCAGGTTGTTGCCGTTGGAAAGGTTGGTCACACGGACGATGGTTCCCAAAGGAAGGGAGCGGTGCGCCGCCGTGAATTCGTTTTTGTTGTAGCGTTCCCCATTGGCCGTTTTCTTGCCGTGGAACGAGTCGCTGTAAAAGGTGGCTCTCCCGGTAAAGACCTCAAGCATCGGCCCCGGAGATCGGCCTTCCGCCTGCGGGACGGCGGCCAAATACAAAGGAAGAGCCAAGAGCAGCAGGGTGATGGCTCGTTTTATCATGCGTATCCTTGGCGCTGCGGCCCATATGGCAGGCTTCCCGCGCTCGTGCGGGGGAAAAAGGGCCTTGGTTTACCTCGTGATGGAGTGTGGAATTGTCATATATTTCGCCCAGACTACGGATTCTGTCAACCCGGCCTCCCGTGCGCCCCCAGCAGGCCCTTCAAATCAGGGGCGTGCGCGTTTTTTTGGGCCCCGCCCCCGCTGTCCGGCCCGTTGCGGGCCTTGACCTGGCGCTGAGCCGGATAGTATCGTGTTTTCGGCCCTTTCGATGGGCTTTCACCCGCTCCCGCCCGCCGGACGTTTCTCCGCGCGGAGGCGGCGGACAACGGCTTACCGGGAAGAACTATGCTTGCCATCCTTGACTACAAGGCGGGGAACCAGACCAGCGTGCGCCGCGCGCTCGATCATCTGGGCATTCCCTGCGCCATCACTGCCGATCCCGCCGTCGTGGACAGTGCGGACGGCGTGATTTTCCCCGGCGTGGGCGCTGCCGGACAGGCCATGCGCCACCTTCAGGATTCCGGCCTCGACGCCGTGCTGCGCAATGTCGTCTCGTCGGGCAGGCCCCTGCTTGGGATCTGCCTCGGCTGCCAGATCATGGTGGCCCACAGCGACGAGAACGACACGCCGACCCTCGGCCTCGTCGAAGGCCGCTGCGTGCGTTTCGACGAGCATCTGGAGGAAGGCGGGGCGTCTATCCGCATCCCGCACATGGGCTGGAATACGATTTCCCGCAAGCAGGAGAGCCCCATCCTGAAGGATGTCCCGGCTGACGCGGCCTTCTATTTCGTGCATAGTTATTATGTGGAGACGGCCCCGGAAAAGGTCATCGCCACAAGCCGTTACGGTACGGAGTTCTGCGCGGTGTACGGGCAGGACGGCCTGTGGGCCATCCAGTTCCACCCGGAAAAGAGCGGCAGGCCGGGCTTGAAGATCCTTTCCAATTTCTATGAATGGTGCATGGCGCGCAGCGCGGGAGGCCGGGCATGCTGACGAAACGGGTTATCCCCTGCCTTGACGTGCGCAACGGGCGCCTGACCAAGGGCGTCAAGTTCGTGGGCAACGAAGACATCGGCGATCCGGTGGAAACCGCCCGGCGGTATTACGAGGCCGGGGCCGATGAAATCGTCTTTTACGACATCACGGCTTCCGCCGAGGCGCGCGGGATCTTCCTCGACGTGGTGGAAAAGGTCGCCTCGGAGATTTTCATCCCCTTCTCCGTGGGGGGCGGCATCTCCACGGTACAGGACATGCGGGCCGTGCTGCTCGCGGGCGCGGAAAAGATTTCCGTGAACTCCGCCGCCGTGAAGAACCCGGAAATCATTTCGCAGGGCGCGGACGCCTTCGGTTCGCAGGCCATCGTGGTCGGCATGGACGTGAAGCGGGTTCCCGCCACCCCGGAAATCCCGTCCGGGTATGAGATCGTGATTCATGGCGGGCGCAAGGCGATGGGAATCGACGCCGTCGAGTGGGCGAAGCGCTGCGAGGCGCTCGGCGCGGGCGAGCTGTGCGTCAACTCCATCGACGCCGACGGGACCAAGGACGGCTATGAGCTGAGGCTCACCCGCCGGATCTGCGACGCCGTGCGCATCCCCGTCATCGCTTCCGGCGGCGCGGGGAGCCCGCAGCACATGGTGGACGCCGTGACGGAAGGCCGCGCTTCGGCGGCGCTCATCGCCTCCATCGTGCATTACGGCGAATATACGATTGGGCAGCTCAAGCAATACATGGCGGATCGCGGCGTGCCCGTCCGCCTGACGTGGTAGGCATGTCGGGCCTGACGACCGGCCTTGTCCGGCGCGATCTGCTGGATCTGGAGCAGCGGCTGCGGGACAGCCTGCACCGGGTGCTCCCGTTCGAGGCGCATGCCGTCTATTTTCCCCGCCAGACCCGTTCGCAGGAACCGGAATGGCTGCCGGACGAGGGAAAGCTTTTGCTGCCGCTCGTCCGGCACGGGGAACTCCTCGGCGTGTTCATGGCCCGTGTGCCCGACGCCGAGCGCGTGGCGGCGCTGCTGCCGTCCCTGCCCGGCATCGTCGATCTGTGCCTTGAGAATCTGGAGCTGTACAAGGCCGGGCGGCTCGATCCCCGCTCCGGGCTTGCGACCCATGAAGTGCTGCTGGAGCGGCTCACGCAGGAAACCGGGGCCATACAGTCGGCGTTCGCGCGGGAGTTCGGGCTGGAAAGCGGCGAAGGCAGCAGCCGGGGCGGTACGCTCGGCCTCATCGTCGTCCGGTTCGACGGCGTGCGCGAGGTGGCCCGGAACGTCAGCTACGGGTTTGCGGATCGGCTCGTGGGCAAGCTGGTGGAGGCGTTTTCCGGCCAGCTTCCCGATCAGGCGTTCGGCGCGCGCATCGGCGACAGCGCGGTCGCGGTGTTCCTGCCCGAAGCCACGCGCCCCGAATGCGAGAACCTTGCCGCCGCCATCCTGCGGGCGATGGAGCAGGTGCGCCTCCCCGATCCGCTGATCGGCAGGCCGTTCGGCGTGCAGCCCCATGCGGGCTATGCGCTCTATCCGCAGGATATGGACGGGACCCGCCAGCGCAGTTCGGAAGAGCACGGGCGCATCCTGCTGCACAAGGCCCAGCTCGCGGCGGAAGTGGCCCGCACGCGCGGCCCCGGCGGTTTTCAGGCGGGCCGGGTCATGGGGTACGGCAGGCTGCTTCTCGAAGGCGGGCACATCCGGCAGGTGATGCCCCTTTCGCGGGTCCTGACTTCGCTAGGCCGGAGCGTGGGCGCGCGGGAAGGCCAGCATTTCTCGGTCTGGTCGGTGAACTATGCGGTCAAGGGCGGTTCCGGGGACGAGTCCCTCCAGCCGCTCTACAAGGGCGAGATCGTCCTGCTGGAAGTCCGTGAATCGGAATCCGTGGCGGAGATCCTGCACCTTGGCGATCCCGCGTGGCCGCTTGAGCCCGACGACGCCCTGACGCTGCTTCAGGAGGAGCAAAGGCTGAGCGTGCAGAACGCGGCCCCCGAAGGGCAGGACGACGGGGTGTTCCATCGTCCCGATCCTCTGACCGGGCTCCTGCGGCATGGCGATTTCCTTGCCCATCTGGCGCGGGCGTGCAGCGAGTGCGAACGGTTTTCGCTGGCTCTGCTGCATGTGGACATGGCGCGCCGCGACGGTGAGTCTTCCGGCGCGATCCAGCCCATGACGCAGCCCGAGCACATTATGGCGCAGGTGGCCGATCTTGCCCGTTCCGTATGCGGCAGGAAGGTGCTCGGCGGACGCTTCGGGCTGAACAGCCTCATCTTTTTCCATCCCGATCTGGAGGCGGAACCGCTCCGCGAGCTGTACGAAAAGCTGTGCGCCGACATCGCCTCGCGCCTCGGCGTGCGTGCCGGCGTGGGGCTGGCCTGCTGGCCGTTCCTTGATCTCCGGCCTTCGGACATGATCGAAGGCGCCCGCAAGGCGCTCGAATACGCGCTCTTGCTCCCCGCGCCGCACATCGGGCAGTTCGGTTCCCTCGCCCTGAACATCAGCGCGGACAAGCGGCACTGCCGGGGCGACGTGTTCGGGGCCATCGAAGAGTATAAGCTTGCCCTGCTGGCCGACGAGGATAATGTACTGGCGTGGAATTCCCTCGGCGTATGCCTTGCCTCGCTTGGGCGCCATGCCGAAGCCCGGCGCTTTTTCGAGGAGGCGATCCAGCGTACCCCGGACGATCCCGCGCTGGCCTACAACCTCGGCGCGGTCTGCCAGAGCCTGCACGACAACGAGGCGGCTGCGGAGCATTTCCGCACCTGCATCCGGCTGTCGCCCTCGCATCTGTATGCCCTGATCCGGCTTGGGCAGCTCGACGAGGCGGAGGAACGGCTTGAAGAGGCCCGCGCCCGGTTCGAGTCGGCGGCGGCCCTCGACACCGGGAGCCCGCTCCCGTACCGGCACCTTGCCCGCCTCGCCCTGCGGCTCGGCAAAGCGGATCAGGCCCGCGAGCATCTGCATCAGGCGCTGCTCCGCAACCCCCGCGATGTGGCCGCCCTCAGCCTCATGGCCGACCTCTACCTTGACGGCGGCGAAGACCCGGAGCTTGCGGAATCGCTGGCCCGCCAGAGCGTGGCCCTGCGTCCCGAATACCGGAATGGCTGGCTGGTGCTTTCCCGCGCCCTCGAAGTGCAGGGCCGTCTGGCGGACGCCCGCGAAGCCTTGCTGAAGGCCGGGGAGCTGTAGACGGGCTGAATATTGGGGAGGGGCCCTTTCTTGGGAACGTTTCCCCTCCCCAGTTTGCGGTCGTGGCTCGCGTCCACCCCATCCCCACCAAAGGCGGTCGAATAGCCTCTGGAGAGCGCTGTGTGGCGCAGGCGTTCCGGCTCTGACGCCCGTCTCCCGGTGCTGCGCGGAAAAGAGCCCTGTTACGTGCGGAAGGCGGGCAACAGGTTGCTTCTCCCGGTGCTGTGCGGAAAAGAGGCTTGGTGTGCGGCGGCGTGCATCCCCCGTCATACGGCGGGGCATGGGGATTGCCGGAAGGGTAGCCTGCAAAGAAGGGGAAACGCACTGCGCCCGTTGAGTGCAGGGCCGTGCGGGCAGGGGCGGCTATTTCTTTGGGGCACTCATTTCGTCGGAAACGGGGCGTCGGCCGTCTTTGCCGGAGCCTTTTTCCGCCCTCTCTTTCAATGTGTTGAAGAACGTGAACAGGGGGTAGGAGATGCTTGCCCCCAGCAGGGCACCCCATACGGCTGCGGGGAATATGCCTATATTCATTCCCCTGGAATAACAAAGTATCGGTAGAATGATGGCGCACAGGAGCGTGTCGAACAGCCAAGAAAGCCAGCCCCCGCAAGGCAGGAGCAGGAGGAACACGCACAGGAGCGCGCCC
>URTO01000012.1 GCA_900550745.1 uncultured Desulfovibrio sp.
CCAAGGATGAAATCGCAAAAGCCTTCAAGAAGCTCGCCCGCAAGTACCACCCGGATCTCAACCCCGGAAACAAGGAGTCCGAGGAAAAGTTCAAGGAAATAAACGAGGCGTACGAAGTTCTCAAAGACGAGCAGAAGCGGAAGATGTATGACCAGCTCGGCCCCAACTGGCAGCAGGGCCAGCAGTTCGGCGGCAATCCGTTCGGCGGGGGCAACCCCTACGGCGGCGGTACGCGCTTTACGTTCAACGGGCAGGAATTCGGCGGCCAAGGCTTTGACGGCTCCGGGTTCAGCGACTTTTTTGAAACCCTGTTCGGCAGCCGTCAGGGGGGGAGCGCCGGCGGCCCGTTCGGCGGCTATGCCTCGCGTCCGCAGCGGGGCCGCGACATCGAGGCCGATATTTCCATCACGCTTGAGGACGCCGTGAAGGGCGGCGAGCGCAGCCTTACGCTTGAGGGCGGGGACGGCACCAAGACCCTGAAAGTGAATATCCCCGCCGGGGTGAAGGACGGCGCCAAGCTCCGCCTTGCCGGGCAGGGCTATGATTCGCCCAACGGCGGGCCGAAGGGCGATCTGTATCTGCGGATACGTTTTGCGCCGCATTCGTTGTTCCATGTCGACGGCACGGATCTCATCTACGAGGTGCGGATTGCACCGTGGGAAGCCGTGCTTGGGGCGAAGGTCAAAGTCCCCACCCTTGACGGGAACGTCGAGCTTTCCATTCCCGCCGGGACCGGAAGCGGGAAGAAGATGCGTCTGCGCGGCAAGGGCCTTGGCCCGGCGAAGTCGCGCGGCGATCTGTATGTGCGGGTCGGCATCGACGCGCCGAAGGATCTCACGCCGAAGCAGCGTGAACTGTGGGAAGCCCTTGCGGCGGAAAAATAACGCCGCGTTCCGTTTTTGAAGGACAATGTCAGGGGAGATGATCATATGGAACTTTTGCAGAATACAAAGGACGTGCCGAGCCGTTCGACCCTTATCGTCTGGGGCGAATTTCTGGAACTGACCGGGACGACCCCGGATCGCCTTTCCGAATTGATGGACATCGGGTGGCTCAAACCCACGCGCACGGCGGAATCGGCATTGTTGTTCCGGCAGGATGACGTATACCGTATCCGCAAACTTGAGCGGCTGTGCAGCGATTTTGAACTGCACACGCTCGGCGGATCCATAGTAATGGACCTGCTGGATCGTATCGCAACGTTAGAGTTGCGTATCCGTGAGTTGACAGATCGTTAGTACGCCTTATTGTTAGAGAGAAAGCGATAGCGATATCACTTTTGCAGTCATGTTGCATTCGAGGCGTTTTGTCTCTGGTGCCGCTGCTGCGCTACAATGCAATAGAGGTGAACCATTATGGATATCAACAGATTTACCGAAAAATCCCGTGAAGCGCTGGCCACGGCGCAGGGGCTTGCCGCCCAGTACGGTCATCAGGAAGTGGACGCCGAGCATTTGGCGCTCGCTCTGGTGAATCAGGAAGACGGCTTTGTCCCCCGCGTTCTGGAGCGCGCCGGCGTCGCCCCCAAGGCGCTGGTCACGGCGCTGGAGGCGGTGCTGAAAAAACGCCCCTCCGTGCGCGGGCCGGGCGCGGAAATGGGCACGATCACGATTTCGCAGCGGGTCGCCAAGGCTATCGCCAATGCCGAGGCCCTCGCCAAGCGTCTGCGTGACGAGTACGTCAGCGTGGAGCATATTTTTGCCGAACTGCTGCGCGAACCCGCCTCCACAGGGCTTGGTCAGGTCGCGGCGGATGCCGGCTTGTCCGCCGAGAAGTTCACCGAGACGATGATGGCTGTCCGCGGCCCGCACCGCGTGACTTCCGCCAACCCTGAAGAGAGCTATGAGGCGCTCAGCAAGTACGGGCGCAACCTCGTCGAAGCCGCCAGCAAGGGCAAGCTCGACCCGGTGATCGGCCGTGACGCGGAAATCCGCCGCGTCATCCGCATCCTGTCGCGCCGCACGAAGAACAACCCCGTGCTCATCGGTGAGGCGGGCGTGGGCAAGACCGCCATCGCGGAGGGCCTCGCCTACCGCATCGTCAAGGGCGACGTCCCGGAAGGGCTCAAGAACAAGACCATTTTCGCGCTGGACATGGGCGCGCTCATTGCGGGCGCCAAGTACCGCGGCGAATTTGAGGAACGGCTCAAGGCCGTGCTGTCCGAAGTGCAGAAATCCGAAGGGCAGATCATCCTGTTCATCGACGAGCTGCACACCATCGTGGGCGCGGGCAAGACCGACGGCGCGATGGACGCGGGCAACCTGCTGAAGCCGCTTCTGGCCCGCGGCGAGCTGCACTGCATCGGCGCGACGACCCTTGACGAGTACCGCAAGTACATCGAAAAGGACCCGGCGCTGGAGCGGCGTTTCCAGACCGTGCTGGTGGAGGAGCCCTCCGTGGAGGACACCATTTCCATCCTGCGCGGCTTGAAGGAACGGTTTGAGGTGCACCACGGCGTGCGTATCAGCGACTCCTCCATTGTGGAGGCGGTGGTGTTGTCCAACCGGTACATCACCGACCGCCAGCTTCCCGACAAGGCCATCGACCTGATCGACGAAGCCGCCGCCATGATCCGTACCGAAATCGATTCGCTGCCCACGGAACTGGACGAAGCCAACCGTAAGGTCATGCAGCTCGAAATCGAGCGCGAGGCCCTGCGCAAGGAAACCGACGACGCGTCCCGCGAGCGTCTGGAGAAGCTGGAGAACGAACTCCGCAACCTTCAGATGACGCAGGCCGAGCTCAAGGGCCAGTGGGAAAACGAGAAGGGCGTCATCAACGTCGTGCGCGATCTCAAGGGCGAGATCGAACAGACGCGCCTCGCCATTGAGGACGCGACCCGCCGCGGTGATTTGCAGACGGCGTCCGAACTCAAGTATGCGAAGCTGCCTGAGCTTGAAAAGCGTCTCCACGAAGCCGAAAACGGTCAGGAAGCGCCGCGCCTGCTCAAGCAGGAAGTGCGCCCCGACGATGTGGCGGACATCGTGGCCCGCTGGACCGGCATTCCGGTCACGCGGCTGCTCCAGTCCGAACGCGACAAGCTCATCCATCTGCCTGACAAGCTCCATGAGCGCGTGATCGGGCAGGATGAGGCCGTGCAGGCCGTGGCCGACGCCGTGCTGCGTACGCGGGCCGGGCTGTCCGACCCTTCGCGCCCGCAGGGTTCGTTCATTTTCCTCGGCCCCACGGGTGTGGGCAAGACGGAGCTGTGCAAGGCGCTGGCCGAAGCGCTCTTTGACAGCGAAGAGAACATCGTGCGCCTCGACATGAGCGAGTACATGGAAAAGCATTCCGTGGCGCGGCTCATCGGCGCGCCTCCCGGCTATGTGGGCTACGACGAAGGCGGCCAGCTGACCGAAGCCGTGCGCCGCAAGCCCTACAGCGTCATCCTGTTCGACGAAATCGAAAAGGCGCATCCGGACGTGTTCAACACCCTGCTGCAGCTCCTCGACGACGGCAGGCTGACCGACAGCCAGGGCCGTACGGTGGACTTCCGCAACACCATCGTGATCATGACCTCGAACATCGGCTCGTACAAGATGCTCGACGGCATCAATCCGGACGGCTCGTTCGCCTCGGACGTGTACACGGAAGTCATGGGCGAACTGCGCCAGCACTTCAAGCCTGAGTTCCTGAACCGCGTGGACGAGACGGTGCTGTTCAAGCCGCTGCTCCCCGAACAGATCGGCCAGATCATCGACCTCCAGCTGCGTCGGCTCCAGAAGCGGCTTGAGGAGCGCAAGATTACGCTGGAACTGACCGAGGCCGCCCACGAGTTCATCGGGGATGCCGCCTATGATCCGCACTATGGGGCCCGCCCGCTCAAGCGGTACTTGCAGTCCCACGTTGAAACGCCGCTCGCCAAGTTCATCATCGGCGGGCAGGTGCGCGACGATCAGCGGGTGGTCATCGATGCCGCCGAAGACGGTTTGACCTTCGGCGTGAAGTCGGGCGATACCGTACAGCCATTGCAATAAGGTTCGGAAAAGGGTGGAAGGCGGAGGCGCTTTCCGCCCTTTTTTAGGCTCTGTCATGGAATGAAACAACCGCATTCCATGCCAGAGCCTTTTCCATTGTCCCCGTATAGGTAAGATGTCCAGCGGACGGGAACCGTTACTGCTTTTCCTTGATGCTGAGTATGCCGTCGTCGGATTCGCTGACTTCCAGCCATGTGTCGCCGGGGGTGGTTTGGGCGAGGTACTCCTTGGCGCCCGTGACCATCACGCCCAGCATTTTGCGGTTGTCAAACGAGTCCCCGGTATAGGTGACGATCGTTTCCCACATTTTTTTCTTCGTTTTCAGGGAATCGGCGGCAAGCAGCAGGACGATCTTGTTTTGGAGCACGTCCTTTTGGGTGTTCTTGTAGCCCGTAACGCCGTAGGTCGGGGTTGAAACGGATGTCCTGCCGGTTTTCCCCGTCAACGTGTTGGTATATTCCCCCGTACCTCTGGTTTCGACCCGCGTCACGCCGTAGACGGGCTCGGAAACGGTCGTCTGCCGGGCGACCGTTCGGCTCTTGTATCCCGCGAAAAGCACCGCCGTGGCGTGGGGGAGGCTTCTGGTCACCTTCAGGCCCGCTTCGGGCAGGGCGCTTTCAAGGTTCCGCTTGAGCTCCAGAAAGACGAGATCGTCCTCTTGGCCCTTGACCGCCATGATATAGTAAACGTCCCCGATGCCGGTTTGGATGTCGCCGTTGGTGACGGCATTGATTTTTATGGCGTACTGGTTGGCGGCGCAGCCGGGGAGCAGAAGGCACGCCGCAAGCAGGGCGTACAGGCAGGGCCGGGGAAAGGTCATGGATGGCCTCCGGGGGATGCGGCGTTGCCGCGTTGTCGAGCCTTGGCAGCCCCCGTAATCCCGTCTTGGGCGGGGTTTTGTTCCGGGAGGGCTGGGTATGCTGTGGGGATGCCTTGGCTTCGCCTGCGCTGGACGGGGTGCGAAGCCGCGCAGGGCATCATCTGGGCGAACATTTGACGCCGCCTGCGGGGGGGCATTTCTCTCTCTCTCTCTCTCTCTCTCTCTCTCTCTCTCTTCCGCCACGTCTTTCCTCGTTTGACGCCGACTGCGCGGGGGCATACCGGTTTGGGCAGTTTTTCCCTGATGCGGAAGCGTCACGCATGGCGCGGCGGGGCCGCAGGCGGGTATCCGCATCACGCAGCCGAAACACCATGCGAGGCCGGGCAGGGCCACGGGGAGCCGCCTTGGGACGGCTTTCGCCCCTTACATCCCGTCCCCTCTATCATCCTCCCATGCCTATGGCAATCGGGCGGGGAGGGCGGCGTTTTCCCTTCGTTCTTTCTTGACAACCGCGCAGCCTTGAAGCACAATTTTTCGATTACACTTTGGTGTGGATATATAAGGAGCCTGTCCATGAGCGATTACAAAAAGAGCCTGAATCTTCCCAATACATCCTTCCCCATGAAAGCCAATCTCACCCAGCGTGAGCCCGAAATGCTGCGCTGGTGGGAAGAGAACAATATTTACGGAGCCATGCTGGAAGCTTCGGGCAGCCGGGGCTCTTTTCGCCTGCACGACGGCCCGCCCTACGCCAACGGCCATCTGCATCTCGGCCATGCCCTGAACAAGATCCTCAAGGACATCACCATCAAGTCCCGCAACATTCAGGGGCAGCAGTCCGTGTATGTGCCCGGCTGGGACTGCCACGGCCTGCCCATCGAATTGAAGGTTGAGCACGAGCTTGGCGAAAAGAAAAAGGAAATGCCTCCCTATGCGGTGCGCCGCCGCTGCCGCCAGTACGCGGACAAGTTCGTCGATATCCAGCGCAAGGAATTCAAGCGCCTCGGCGTGCTCGGCGACTGGGATCATCCCTACAAGACCATGCTCCCCGAATACGAGTCCGCCACGGCTGCCGAGCTGGCGAATTTCGTGGAAAAGGGCAATGTTGTCCGCAGCAAGAAGCCCATTTACTGGTGCTGTTCCTGCCAGACGGCGCTTGCCGAGGCCGAAGTGGAGTATGCCGACCACAAGTCGCCGTCCATTTACGTCCGTTTTCCGCTGGCCGACGACAAGCTCAAGACGGTTTTTGAGAAAGCCGATCCGTCCCGCGCCTATGTAATCATCTGGACGACGACCCCGTGGACTTTGCCGAGCAATATGGCTGTGGCGCTGCATCCTGAATTTGAATATTCGCTGGTCGAATACGAAGGCAGCCAGTACGTGCTCGCCACGGAACTTGTCGAAAGCGTCGCCAAGGCGTGCGGCTGGGACATGGACGGCGTAAAGACCGTGGGGATCGCCGCCGGGAAGCAGCTTGAACGCATCAAGGCCCGTCATCCGTTCTACGACCGCGAGTCTCTGCTGATCCTCGGCGGCCATGTGACGCTCGACGCCGGCACCGGCTGCGTCCATACCGCTCCCGGACACGGCCGCGAGGACTACGAAGTCTGCCTCCAGTACGGCATCGACATCTATTCCCCGCTCAACGACCGCGGCGAATACCTCGACAGCGTGGAGTTTTTCGCCGGGTTGCAGGTGCAGAAGGCCAACCCCAACGTCATTGAGAAGCTCAAGGAAGTCGGCAACCTGATGGGGCAGGCCGACATCACGCACTCCTATCCGCATTGCTGGCGCTGCAAAAATCCCGTCATCTTCCGCGCCACGACCCAGTGGTTCGTGAGCATGGACGCCAACGGGCTGCGCCAGAAGGCGTTGAAGGCCATCCGCAACGACGTGGAATGGATTCCGGGCTGGGGCGAGGAACGCATCTACAATATGATCGAACAGCGCCCCGACTGGTGCGTTTCCCGCCAGCGTCTGTGGGGCGTGCCGATTCTGGCCCTGCTGTGCGAGGACTGCGGCGAGGCTTGGAACGATCCCGAATGGATGCGCGACATCGCCGCCCGGTTCGCCAAGCATCCCACCGGCTGCGACTACTGGTATGAAGCCGACATGAAGGACATCGTGCCCGAAGGGTTGAAGTGCCCCAAGTGCGGCGGCCAACACTGGAAGCGCGAATCCGACATCCTCGACGTGTGGTTCGACTCCGGGACGAGCTTCGCGGCGGTGCTCGAAAAGCGCCCCGAATTGGGCTTCCCCGCCGACCTCTACCTTGAGGGATCGGATCAGCACCGCGGCTGGTTCCACTCCTCGCTGCTCGCGTCCATCGGCACGCGCGGCGTCCCGCCCTACAAGGCGGTGCTCACGCACGGCTACGTGGTTGACGGCGAGGGCCGCAAGATGTCCAAGTCCCTCGGCAACGGCATTGAGCTTGACGAGATCATCAGCAAGCATGGCGCGGAAATCATCCGCATGTGGGTGTCTTCCGTGGATTACCGCGAGGACGTGCGCATTTCGGTGGAAATCGTGAACCGCCTTGTGGACGCCTACCGCCGCATCCGCAACACCTGCCGCTACCTGCTCGGCAACCTGAACGACATGACGAAGGCCGACCTTGTGGACGTGAAGGACATGGATCCGCTGGATCGCTATGCCCTCGACGTCGCCGCGCGCACGCACCAGCGCGTGCAGGACGCCTACCGGGACTATGAATTCCATAAGGTTTTCCATTCCCTGCACAACCTGTGCTCCACGGATTTGTCCGCGTTCTATCTGGACATCCTCAAGGATCGCCTGTATTCCTCCGCGCCCGCGAGCCGCGCCCGCCGTTCCGCCCAGACCGCGCTGTACCACATCCTGCTGATGCTCGTGCAGGACATGGCCCCGGTCTTGAGCTTCACGGCCGAGGAAGTGTTCCGCCACATCCCCGAAGCCCTGCATCCCGGCGCGAAGAGCGTGTTCGCCTTCCAGCTCATGGATGCGGACGCCTTCCTGCTGGACGATGCCGCCCGCAGGCGCTGGGAGGCCGTGCTCGCCGCGCGTACCGAAGTGACCCGCGCCATCGAGCCGCTCCGCAAGGCCGGAACCGTGGGCCATGCGCTGGACACCGCCGTGACCCTGTACGCCTCGCCGGAGCTGCTGGAAGTGCTCGGCGGCATCGGCACGGATCTGCGCGCCGTGTGCATCGTGTCCCAGCTCCATTTGGCTCCGCTTGCCGACGCGCCCGCCGATCTCGCTCAGGCCGACATTGCCGAATGCGGCAAGCTGGCCGTGGGCGTGGCAAAGGCCGTTGGCGAGAAGTGCGAGCGCTGCTGGATTTACAGCGACGAGCTCGGCTCCGATCCCGAACACCCGACGCTGTGCCCGCGCTGCGCCGCCGTTATGAAGGAACTCGCGTAGTGGCAGAGCCGGGCAAGGATACCCGTTACAGGGTTGTTTTGGGCGTCGGCGTCGGCGCGCTTGTGCTCGACCAGCTGACCAAGTTGTGGGTGATGGCGTCACTGCCCTATTACGGGGCGGTGACGGTCATCCCCGGCTTCTTTGATTTGGTGAACATCCGCAACCGCGGGGCCGCGTTCGGCTTCCTCAACCGATCCGACATCGAATGGCAGTTTTGGCTGTTCCTCGCGGCCACGCTGGTTTCGGCGGGCGTGATATTCATGCTCGCGCGTTCGGCCCATCGCGGCGAAAAGCTGCTGTTCTGGGGGCTCGGCATGGTGCTCGGCGGGGCCGTGGGCAACCTTGTGGATCGCATCCGGTTCCGCGCCGTTGTGGATTTTCTGGATTTTTATGTCGGCCAATGGCATTGGCCCGCGTTCAACGTGGCGGACATCGCCATCTGTTGCGGCGCGCTGCTCGTTTGCCTCAGCATGTGGCTGAAAGGCCCGTCAGGGAGGGCGTCGTGAGCCTGTTTTCGCTTGAATGGTGGCAGATCGCGCTGTTGTTTCTGCCCGCGCTGCTGAATTTATGGGGTATCTGGCACGCCTTCAGCCATACCTTTGAAACGCCGCTTGAGCGGGTGCTGTGGATGCTCGCCTGCGTGTTTGTTCCCGTCTTCGGCGGCGTGGCCTATGTGCTGTTCGGCTGGCGGCGCGCCCGCTGACTTGAGTTCTCTTGGCAAAGGGCGTATCTTTATTGTCCAAATCCTTTCTTTTAGGGTAATACGATGAAAAAGCCGTATATCTTTCCACTGCTTTTGGGATCGCTCGTTCTGACCGGCTGCGTCAATAGCCAGATGGACGCCATGCAGATGCGCCTGAACCAGCAGGAGCAGCAGATCCGCCTTTTGAGCAGCCAGCTTTCCGGCGTGCAGCCCGCACAGGCGGACACGTGGGCGCAGGTTCAGTCCTTGCGTCAGGAGATGAGCGCCGTGAAAGGGCAGATCGACGACTTCAACAACGCTACGGCCGCTGCTGGCGGGCTTCCCGGCCTCGCCCAGCGCGTAAACAACCATGAGGCCGCGTTGCAGGCCATCGCCACGCAGTTCGGCATGGAACTGCCCGTGGCCGCCGCTCCGGGCGATCCCGGAACGCTTCCCGCCACGCCCGGCATGGCCGACGCCACCGCCGCGCCTGCCATGCAGCCCCAGCAGGCCGCTCCCGCCCCCCAGCAGGCCGCCCCGCAGACGCAGGCGCAGAGCGACATCGCCAAAGCCCTCTATGACAACGGCGTGCAGTCGTTCAACGCCCGCAATTATAAGCAGGCCCTCAAGTCCTTCTCGGACTTCACGGACACCTACGCCAAGCACAGGCTTATTTCCAACGCGTGGTTCTGGCGCGGCGAGTGCAACTACCAGCTTGGGAATTTCCCGGCCGCCGCACTGGATTACGAACAGGTCATCTCCAAGTATGGTTCGAGCGGGAAGGCCGCTTCCGCGTACCTGAAGCAGGGGATGTGCTTCATCAAGGCCGGGAAGAAGGACGCCGCCAAAGTCCGTTTGCAGGAACTCGTCAAGAAGTTCCCCAAGTCGCCTGAAGCGACCCGCGCCGCACAGCTCATGAAAGACCACAAGATATAGGAAGCGCCATGAGCCAGGAAGCCAAGCCCTACCGCAGCAACGTGCATCTGACGTTTCCCCCGGCCATTTCGGGGGCGCCGCTGGTCTGCAACCTGACCCGGCTGTTTGACCTTGATTTCAACATCAGCACGGCCCAGATCACGCCGCGGCAGGAAGGTTTTTTGACTCTCGAACTGTCGGGTTCACGCGATGCCTGCGACAAGGGGATCAGTTACCTGCGGGAAAAGGGTGTGTTGGTTTCGCCCGTGGCGCAGCGGATCCGGCATAATGAGGACAAGTGTATGCAATGCGGCATGTGTACGGCTTTGTGCCCGTCCTCCGCGCTGACCGTGGACGTCAAAACGCGCCTTCTTGCATTCGACAAGGAAAAGTGTACAGTATGTGCGCGCTGCATCCGTATTTGCCCTGTCGGGGCCATGCAGATGGACGCTCCTGAAGAGGGTGTTCTGACCGAATGACGCCCCTGAGGACCTATAGCTCAGTTGGTAGAGCCACCGGCTCATAACCGGTCCGTCCTAGGTTCAAGTCCTAGTGGGTCCACCAAATATATGAATGGGTTACGAAAGCATGTCGTAACCCATTTTTTTATGGGTGGGCATTCTGTCCCAGTCCTGTCCCAGGTTTTTCTGTATGGAAGTTGAAGGGGGGTGAAGCTTTCCCGCATGGAGCAGCCCCACACAGCCCCACGCCCGCCGGAAGGGATGCGACAGTATCGGCATCCCCACGGCATAAGGATACGAACAGCCTTCGTACCCCGTAGGCAGAGCCGCCGCCTATACTGCCCCCATGTACCCCGTCCAAGGCTCCACGAACCTCCTGAGAGGCGTTTTGCCCTTTACATGGTTAGAGGTTGTTTTTTCAATGCTCTGTTATAGCTTGTGGTTGCTTCATCTCCACAGTGCGATGAAAATACAGCCTTTTTCTCCGGTTTTCCCCTTGGCGGGATCCACGGCTAAGGCATTTTTCCGGTTATCTTGGACTTTCAAGGAAAAAAGCATCAACCATTTTCTATAACACAGCCTTTTCCAAAAACGGGCCTCAGATTGACGATACAGAAAAATTCTTTTTCAGGGAGGGTAGGCCACAAAAAAGGCGGCCCGTTTCCAAACCGCCCCGCCATTTCGTGGGCTCTTACCCCTGCCGTGCTTCCCCTGTGTTTCGTTTGCCGTTCGAGCTGGGCCTGTACAGCCGTAAGAGCCACCGCCGCCGTGCCCCATTCCTTTTGGGGCCACTTGCCGGGGTTCCATCCGCTCCGCCAGCCCGTAGCCAAATAGATGCCTAGGGCATAGGCCGCAGCCGTTCGTGTACGCTTTATCATGGGAAGCCCTCCTTTCATATAGGGTAACCCGCCGCACCTTTCCCCGGCAAGTAAGGACACATCGGATACGCCCCTTTTTAAAGAGGCAGAATCCGATAGGTTCTGTTATAGTATGTGGTTGTTTCATCTCCACAGTGCGGTGGAAAATACAGCCTTTTTTCCAATTCTTCCCTTGGCGGGATCCACGGCTAAGGCATTTTGTCGGTTATCCCTTTGGAACTTCAAGGAAAAAAGCATCGACCATTTTCTATGACACAGCCATCCGATATGCCCCGGTAACAGAAACAGCCCCATGAGCGTCCCAATTCAGCCTGTCCGCCTTTAAGCGTGGAAACGATGGAATGGTTGCATCGGTTCCTTTTAGGAAGCTATTCGCCGTCCCCCAATGCGACGGCTCCCGTTTTGCGGTAGACCATATAGGCGGGGAACAGCGCGCACAAGGAGCCGAGCGCGAAGGAAGCGGCGGCAAAGGAGCCTTCGGCGAGGGTCAGTTGTGGGGAGAGCATGATCCCGGTTTGGCGGAACATGAGCAGCGCTGCGCCTTCGGAAAGGCCCCAGCCGAACAGCAGGCCCGCCAGCGCGCCCGCGGCGATGCTGACGCTGACCACGCACCAGACGCTGAGCACCAGATAGGCGCGGGGCGCGCCGAGCACACGCAGCGTGCCGAGCATCCGTTTGCGCATGGATACCGCCATCCCGCCGACCAGCATGACCCCGCACAGGGCTACGAACTGCGCGGCATAGGCCATGCCGGTCATGATGTCGCGCATGTCGCCGAGGGTGGCGAACAGCTCGGTCAGCACCTCGCCGGTAAAGACGCCCTGCATGTTCACCGGCCTGCCGTCCGCATCCGGGAGGGTCGCCGTCTGCCAAAAGGCCCGCAGGCGGTAGGCGGCGGCGATGCTTTCGGGCTTGACGACCACGGCGGAAACGCCGGGCAGCGGGGAACCCTTCCCTTCAAAAAGATGTCCGAGGGGCAGCCCATGCCCCGCATCGGGAAGCGCATCGTGGACGGCCCAGACCGATTCGATGGGGATGAGGATGGCGTTGTCCCACGGCGTGCCCGTTTCCGGCAGGCGGCCCACGGCCTTGTAGCGGATATGCCCGTGTTCGTTGCGGGATGCGGAAACCTGCCCGTGCATGGGGAAAAACGCCTCTCCGAGCCGCAGGGGGACGCCCGCGCCGAGCACGGCTTCGTCCTGCGCGGCAAAGACCCTGCCTTCCGCGAGCGCCCGCTTGCCGCCGAGCGTGACCATATCCCTGCTCGTCCCCACCAGCGGGGACGCGTTCCAGCGGTCGCCGAAGGCCAGCGGCGCGGCCCATGCCACGCCTTCCTGCTTCAGGATTTCCGTAACCGCGCTCCCCGGAACCAGCGGCAGCGACTGCGGGCGCAGATAGACCGCCCCAAGCATGAGCTGCACGCTGCTGCCCTGTGCGCCCACCAGCAGGTCGAAGGCGTCGCCCGCCCGCGCCGTGCCCTGCCGTACCGCCCGTTCGGTCATGCTGACCCCGACGCCGAGGCTGAGGGACAGCGCGAGGACCAGCGACAGGGCAAGGATGCCCCCGAAGGAGCGGCGCAGTTCGCCTTTGATCAGCATCAACGGATTCATGCCGCCTCCCGTATAATACCCCGGTTGAGATCGAGCACCCGGTCCATGTTTGCCAGTACGGCATCGTCATGGCTCACGACAAGGAGCGTGCTGCCCAGCGTCCGGGCGTACCCGGAGAGCAGCAGGGTCACCTGCCCGGCGTTGGCTTCGTCAAGGCTTGCCGTGGGCTCGTCCGCCAGGATGATGCCCGGCTTGAGCAGCACGGCCCGCGCAATGGCGACCCGCTGCTTTTCCCCACGCGACAGCGCCCGCACTTTCCGGGTGGGGCAGACGTGCATTTGTTCGAGCAGGCCGCGCCCGCGCCGGATCAAGGCTTCCGGGATGCGCCATCCGGTGAAGGTGGCGGGCAGGAGCACGTTTTCCAACGCTTCCAGCTCAGGGAAAAGCTGGAAGTCCTGAAAGACGAAACCGATATGCTGCCCGCGCCAGCGATCGCGCTGGTGTTCGGGCAGCGCGCCGGGCACGGTCGCGCCCCAGCGCACGGTTCCCCTGTCTGGAAGCACAAGCCCGCTCACGACGTTGAGGAGGGAGCTTTTCCCTGAGCCCGATGCGCCCCGGATGCCGACGTGTTCGCCGGATGTTACTTTAAGGTACGGTATGTCAAGAACCGTCCGCCTTTGTCCGCCTTCGGGAAAGGTGAGGAGGATGTTCTGAAGTTCGAGCCCGTTCATACAAGATCCTTGGTTTGCCGTAGGTTACAGCTTGCGGAAACGGGCGTCCCGCAGCCTGAGCTGGCTGATGAATCCGGTATCCGCATCGCGGTGCGATCCGATTTCCAGCACGCCCTCCACCTCAATGGTGGCGTTGTTCTGGACGAAGCTCTGGTTGGAGGAAAGGTAGACGACGAGGATGTTGTCGGGCCAGTCCGCGTCTGACTGGCAGAACGGGCACAGGGCCACGGGTTCGCGTGTGAGCACGAAGAAGGCGGCTTCGGCCTTGAGCGGCGGGGCCATGAAGCCTTTGATCGTGACGCGCTGCCCGGAGAGGCCCTTTACCTTGTCGGAAAACTGGAGCCCAAGGACGCCGCCCCCGCTGTACAGTTCGTCGAACGACAGTTCCGGCGTCGCCGCTTTCGCCGTACCCGTCAGGCAGAGCAGGGCAAAGAAGAGGAGGAGCAGTCTTTTCATGGGTGGTTCCTGTGGAAAAAGGGAAGGCTCTGTCATGGTATGCGGTTGTTTCATCCCACAGTGTGGTGGAAATGCAGCCTTTTTCTCCAGTTTTCCCCTTGGCG
>URTO01000013.1 GCA_900550745.1 uncultured Desulfovibrio sp.
GAAGAAAAAATGATTGTTGGAGATATGGAGAGAAAACATAACATAAACCTGTTTCTATTATCGGTATTGTTGCTGATCAGCAGATCAATGGGCGCGTCGAGCTTGCGGGCGACGAGGTTGACCGCCGCATCCCCGCCCCAACTGTGCCCGATGAGGGCCACGGAATGGCCCTTGGAAGCGTAGAGGTTCACGATGCCGCGCATCTTGCGGCTTTCGTAGTGTTCGCGGAACCAGACATCGTGTTGGGCGCGCAGATCGGCGGGATAGCGGGCACTGACGGCATAACTGTTTCTGAGGATCTGATCGAGGAAGCCGCCGATGACCAGAACCAGAGGCCGCAGGGCCTGCGCGTCAAGGGCCGCCGCTTTTTCCATGAAAAGCTTTTCCTGCCGCCTGTCCCGGACGGCGGACATGCCGCACAGCTCCAGAAGCCGTTTGGGGTTGCGTTGAAACGAGAAGTTCATCGGCCCTTCCTTTTGGGTTGAAATCGGGCGGGCGCGCCGCCGGGCGTTTCCCGCGCGAAAAACCGGGGAGGAAACATTGCCGTTCAGCAACGCGCTCTAGGATGTCAAAGCCCCGCAGCCTTGGCAAGCGGGTGAGAGCCCCCTTTTTCCCAAGGCCGTACCACGGCAGGCGGCTGATGTTTTCTTTCTTGAAGTTCGAGAGGGATAACCGGCAATGCCTCCGTCATGGAACCCACCGGCGGAAAGCCGGGGAAAACCGCATGTTCCCCGTGTGGGGAGGAGCCTCCAGAACGTATTGGTAGGCGCGAGCCCGGACAATCTTCCCCGTACTGTGAGGAATTCTTGCTTCCCGGCGCGACATCCCCGCCTGGGACAATTAAAACCATTGGGTTCCGCTTGCCGACATGCAGGGCGAGCAATTTTCCCCGTACTGCGGGGAAAACTCCACACATCGGCCACAAGTGCGGCATGACGGCAGCCTTCCCCGTACTGTGGAGGGGAAACCCTAGCTCAGGATTGCCGGAAGTGTAATCAATGGCCTTCTCCGTGCTGTGGAGGGGGAAACGCTCCACAGCCTTATGGCAGGGCCTTCCCCAATGAAAAGCCCCTGTGCGATTTCCACACAGGGGCTTTGGAAAGGCCGCCTTCACCCCAAAACGGTGAGAGGCCGAGGGAACCCCTTGAGAAGGGGTTCCCTCTCTTCTTTAAGGCTTAATTGCCCTTCAACGCGAACGTCCCGTTTTCCTTCTTCACGTCAATGGCGATCTTCCAGAGTACGGAGACGATGATGCCTCCGAGGCCGTAGACGCCGAGGGCGATAAGGATTTCAGGAACCGTCGGGGTGTATTCGGTGACGGTTTCAAACATGTTGGGCACGAAGCCGCCGATGAGCAGGCCGAGGCTCTTGTCGATCCACGAGGCAATCACCAGCAGGATAAGGGCCCAAGGAAGGATCTTTTCATTGTAGCGCAGTGCCGGGGGGATCAGCATGAGCAGGGACAGCGCGGCGAAGACCACCGCCGTCCACATCCAGCTGTTGATCCACGCCATATGTCCGTCATGCCCCACGAAGAGGTACAGGATGGAGTGCTGGTGTCCGGGGATGCCGCTGTAGAAAGCCGTGAAGATTTCCAGCAGGTAGAAGAACACGTTCACGCACATCGCATAAGTAATGATGGTGGACAGGGTCTTCATGGCTTCACGGCCGGGCTCGAAGCCGGTCACGCGGCGCACGACCAGCAGGAGCAGCAGCAGGATGGCCGGGCCGGAGCAGAACGCGGAGGCGAGGAAGCGGGCGGCCATGATGGCGGTGAGCCAGTAGTGGCGGCCCGGAATGCCGGCGTACAGGAAACCGGTGACGGTGTGGATGGAGAAGGCCCAGATGATGGAGATGTAGATGAGGACCTTGATCCACTTCGGCGGAGCCACGTCGTTGCGGGCGGCTTCAAGGGTGACCCAGCCGATGACGATGTTCAGGATGAGATAGCCGAACAACACGGTCATATCCCAGAACATCACGGAGTTCGGCGTAGGATGCAGCATCACGTTGAGCATACGCTGCGGCTGCCCAAGGTCGACCACGATGAAGAGCATGCACATAATCACGGCGCCCACGGCCATGAATTCACCAAAGATGATGATCCGCTTGAACTTCTCGTAATGGTGGAAGTAGGCGGGGAGCACGAGCATCACAGCGCCCGCGGCCACGCCGACAAAGTAGGTGAACTGGGCAATGTACAGGCCCCAGGACACGTCGCGGCTCATGCCGGTGAGGGCAAGGCCGATGTTCGCCTGGAAGATGTACACAATGAAGCCGAGGCCGAAGATTGCGCCAAGGAAGCAGAGCCACAAGTAGAAGCGCGGCCGGCCTTTGAGAATCAGTTCGAGCATGGCGGCCTCCTAGATGATGTAGTACACGCCGGGCTGGGTGCCCAGAGTGGGTTTGCGGCGGATGGTGAAGTTCTTCGACAGGGCCTGACGCACGGGCGAATCCGGATCGTTCAGGTCGCCGAAGATCATCGCGCCTTCGGAGGCTTCCACGCACGCGGGAAGCTTGCCCTGCGCTAGACGTTCGGTGCAGAACGTGCACTTCTCGACCACGCCGCGGGTACGCATGGGGAACTCTGGGTTCACGTCCTTCACATAGGGCTGCGGATCGCGGAAGTTGAAGCTGCGGGCACCGAACGGGCAGCCGGCCATGCAGAAACGGCAGCCGATGCAGCGGTGCGGATCCATGACCACGATGCCGTCCTCACGCTTGAAGGTGGCGGCGGTGGGGCACACACGCACGCAGGGCGGGTTTTCACAGTGGTTGCACAGCAGGAGGAAATCGCCGTGCAGGAACTTTTCGGGCATGTAGGGGTTCACGTCGTCGGGGAAGACGTGGGCGTACTTGTCCGTCCAGAGCCATTTGATGTCCTGGTTGCCGGGGATGGTGGGCACGTTGTGGGCATGGTGGCACGCGTCGATCACGCGCTGGAAGTGTTCCGGCGAGGTGAACTTGCGGGTATCGATGACCATGGCCCAGCGTTTGGCGTGCAGGGCATCAGGTTCGTTGGTGTAGCTGCCCTTGGCGGGCGCGGTGCCCGCCGGGAGGGCGCTGGCCTTGCCCCCGGCTGCGAGGGTCAGGGCGGAAGCCGTGCCCAGCGCAAAGGCGGAGAGACCGGCTATCTTCAGAAAGTCTCTTCTGCTTTTCATTAGTTGTTCCCTCTCGGCTCGACGTGGCAGGTCCAGCAATACGGATCGACGTTGTTGCTGTTGTGGCACTTGTCGCAGAAGTCGGCCTTGTTCGTATGGCAGGCCATGCACGTATCCTGAAGGCTGATGACCCACTTGCGGCCATCGGTGGCGACGTATTCGCGCTTGCCTTCACGGATGGCTTCATCACGCCAGGTGTTCAGCAGGGCCATGTGTTCGGCACGCATCCATTCCTTGGACTCGATGCACTTGTCCTTGCCTTCGCCCGTGGGCAGGGCGACTTCGGGGTAGACGTAGGTCTTGCCGCCGAGGTTCAGCCAGAAGGGCGAGGTGAACGCCGCTACGGCGATCAGGACGCCGGGGATGATGTATTTGGCATTATACATGGTTTAGTTGTCCTCCTCGGCAGAAGCGGCGAGCTCTTCAACGGCCTCTTCCTCCGGCTCGGGGTCGGGGCATTCGAGGTCTTCCTGACGCAGGTTCATGGTGCGGGGCTGTTCGCCCTTCATGACCAGCGCGTTGGCGACCAGCTCGTGCAGGCCGCTGACGGTGACGCCGGGCGCCCAGTAGTTGGCGAGAGGCGGCAGCGCGGCGCGGTCGATGGCGCAGATGCAGGACATCCAGTTGACGCCGTTCTTTTCCTGCACGTAGCGGAGGGCGTTCCCGCGGGGGAAGCCGGCGCGCAGGCGCAGTTCCATGATTTCCTCGGTGTTGAGGCCGGAACCGGAACCGCAGCAGAAGGTTTCTTCCCGGATGGTGTGCGGGGGCATTTCCACGAATTCGGGGCAGACGGCGCGCAGGACGGCGCGGGGCTCTTCGAGCATGCCCATGGCGCGGGCCGGGTTGCAGGAGTCGTGGAAGGTGGTGATGATGCCGGTGTTGCGTTCGGGGCGGAGATTCAGCTTGTTGTGGTGAATCAGGTCGGCCGTGAACTCGGCGATGTGCACCATCTTGGTGGCGCGGGCGTTTTCAAAGCGCGTGCCGGTGATGGGGGAGGTGGGGACGTCCACCATGCCTTCGGGCGCGGGGCCGTTGTAGGTCGCCATGTACTGGTTGATGACGCGCCACATATGGCCGCATTCGCCGCCGAGGATCCATTTGGAGCCGAGGCGTTTGGCTTCCGCGTACATCTTGGCGTTCAGCTTCTTCGCCATGTCGAAGGACACGAAGGAGCCGAAGTTGCCGCCTTCGGAAGCGTAGGTGGACAGGGTGTAGTCCAGCCCAAGCTCGTGGAACAGCATCAGGTAGCCCATGAAGGTGTAGATGCCGGGTTCCGCGAACACGTCGCCGGAAGGCGCGATGAAGAGGATCTCGTGGCCCTTCTCGTTGAACGGCGGATCGATATGGATGCCGGTGATGGTTTCGATATCTTCGCAGAGGAATTCAACGATTTCCTTGAAGGCGTGGGGCTGGATGCCGAGGTGGTTGCCGGTGCGGTTACAGTTGGACACCGGTTCCATGATCCAGTTGATGCCGAGGCCGAGCTCATGGAGCAGTTCGCGGACGATGGCCGTGATTTCGGCGGTATCGATGCCGTAGGGGCAGAACAGCGAGCAGCGGCGGCATTCGGTGCACTGGTAGAAGTAGGTGAACCATTCCTTGATGACGTCGGTGGTCAGCTTGCGGGCGCCCGCAACCTTGCCGAGGAGACGCCCGGCGGTGGTGAAGTCGCGGCGGTACACGGAACGGAGCAGTTCCGCGCGCAGCACCGGCATGTTCTTCGGATCGTTGGTGCCGAGGAAGAAGTGGCATTTGTCGGCGCAGGCGCCGCAGCGCACGCAGGTATCCATGAAGATCTTGAGGGAACGGTGCTTGGCAAGGCGTTCCTTCAGGGCCTTATAGATGATTTCTTCCCAGTTTTCGGGCAGGTTCCAATCCTCATCCTCAGGCTGCCACGCATGCGGGTGAGGCATGTGGAGCCCTTCCATAATCTCCACCTTGGCGGGATAGGCGTACATACCGGGCTTGATTTCGGTCTTGACGTCCATCCAGCTCTTGTCGGGGAAACTCGCGCGGGAGGCGATCATTTCTTCCGGTTTTGGCATTTTGGCCATTAGGGAAACTCCTTACTTGGACGGGGCCGGGGCCGCGGGTTCAACGTCTTCGGGCTGCTTTTCCAGGGGCAGGCCAGCCTCAGCCATCAGGTCACGGAAGTCGTCCTCATATTCCGCATAGGTGCGGTAAGGGGCGTCCGGGTTGTTCCACGGGTTGACGTGACGGACTTCACGCGTGTTGCAGCGCATGTTGCGGGTGGGGGACAGGAAAATGCCGCCCATGTGCATCAGCTTGCTGAAGGGGAAGTAGATGAGCAGCACGCTGACGAGCGCGACGTGGGTGAAGAACAGGGGGTTCAGGCCCTCGGCGGACTGCGGCGTGAAGTGCAGGATGCCCATGATGAACACCTTGGCCTGCGCGATGTCGACCTTGTCGAAGTAGCGCATACAGATGCCGGTGCCGATGATGCCCATGATGAGGAACAGCGGGAAATAGTCGTTGGCGAGGGAGATGTAGCGCACCTTCGGGTTCACCAGGCGGCGGCCGAAGAGGAACAGCACGGCCACCACGATGAGCATGTCGGTCATGAACAGGCGCGGCACGCCCATCTGCATGATGCCGTCAACGAATTCGAGCCAGGTGAGGCAGACCGGGACGGGTTCGATGAAGAACCGGAAGTGCCGGATGAAGATGACCAGGAAACAGTAGTGGAAGATCAGCGCGAAGACCCACAGCCATTTGGAGGAGAAATAGGTAGCGCGCGGCCCCACGGGGCTGACTTCCGCAGAGGTGTTGCGGAACAGCGAACGGAACAGCAGCACCTCAAGGATCATGCGGCCTACGACAGCGGCGTTGCTCATGGGCGTGTCGAGGCGGTTCGGCTTGATCCAGTCCAAAGAACGCTCTTGACCACCCGTAGTGGGGATGGCGAAGGGCACGGGCGATTTCGCCCACCAGCAGGTGATGCGCCAGATGATCCCGCAGACGAAGACGACCGCGGCCAACAGAGGCAGCGCCACACCCAGCAGAGACTGGAATCCGGCGACCGCCCCCGACCAGGCGATGGCTCCGATGAGCAGGACTGCCACGAGTGAAACTATCATTCCCTACCTCACTCCAGGCTTAAAGTTTGACATATCCAAATCCGTAACCACAATAAAAAGGATTCCGAAAGGGAAACAGGAAGCAGGGCCTATTCCCCGCCCTGATTTTCCGCCATGCCATGTCTGGCCGCCCAGCGCCTGATCTGAGACGCCTCCCTGCGCTGTTGGGCCACACGCTCGGCGTAGACCTGCTCCCGATCCGCAAGGTACAGGTTGAAGGCCATGAGGCAGAGCGTGTCCAAACGATCCCCCATGTCCAGGAACCCCTGGACATCCCCTGCGGCCAGCATGTCCGCAAGGAGCAGTTCGCGAAGCACGGGCTTATACAGGTACAGCACGCCGACGGCCTGTTCGGGCTTGAGATCCTGCACCGCGCGGATGCGGATCAGTTCCGCTACGGCGGCGTGCACCTTGTCCAAGTCGACATCCCGGCCCGTGACGGCATCGTAGATCTGTTCCCCGGCGGCGCGGGTGGCGTGGCCGACGGGATTGGCGAACCGATCGCGCTGCGTCCGAATGAAACCGGTGGTCTCAAAAGGATACGTGGCGAACACGGCTTCAGTCCATTTTTGGATAGCCGCGTCGCGCCGAGCCGAGATGATGTCTTCAGTGCTCATGCTTGCTCACATCAAGGTTAAGAAGGGGATTTGGTTCTCCTGCGCCGCACGATCAAAACAAAAGCGTCCGCCCCGAAAGGTTGCGGCCCGCCTGTTCCGTCGAGTGCCTCCGAACCTGAAAATCATACGCCGTCTGCACCCTTACGCGATTTTGGCGAATTTCACAAGACCGGCTTGAGAGGGGAGTGTTTGGCTGTTCAGACAAACAGCGTATAATCTTCTGGAACTAAATAAAATAATATTTTTAGCGCGATTATTTGCCGCGTCCGGCTTCACCATGTCCGATGGGGCATCCAGCCCCGCCGGGCAAGCCTGTTTGCCGGAGGGCGGCGGGGGATGCACGGCCCTCACTCGTCCCTTTCAGGGCAGCAAAGGGGGCAGGCCCGGCTACGGCATTGTCCGCCGCAGCCGGGCCTGCTTTTATGATGCGGCTTTCAGGCTCCACACCGGGGCGTGCCCCTTTATGGCCCTGTTTTCGGGTGCGGCGGGCGGCAGCCTTGGGGGAGGGGCTTCGGAAAGGGCCCTCGCTCATGCCCCAGCCATCCCCGTTCACGCCGGGTTCGTCACTTCGTCGCCGCTGTTCCCACTTCCACCGATGGTGTTTTCGAGCTTGCCCTTGAGGTTGTCGCGGAGGCGCCCGGCGAGCTGGGCGACGGACTCATTGAGGCTGGCGGGCGCGTGATCGCCCTGCGCCTCCTGCGGGATGCGGCTGCGGGCCACGGTCATGAACAGCTTGATCCGGTTGAGCTGGTTCGCCTCGCTGCTGCCGGGGTCGTAGTCCACGGCCATGAGGTTGGCGTGGGGCCGGATGCGCTTCAATTCCTTGAGCACGCCCTTGCCCGTAATATGGTTGGGCAGGCAGCCGAACGGCTGGAGGCACAGGACGTTGCCCACCCCGTGGTCGATGAGCTCCAGCATTTCCGCCGTGAGCAGCCAGCCTTCCCCGGCCTGATTGCCCGTGGAGACGATGCCGCGCACGCTGCGGGCCAGATCCGCAATCCGGGAAACGGGGAGGAACCGGCTGCCTTCGAGCGCCCGGCGCATGGCGTCGCGCAGGGATTCGATGCGCTTGATGATCAGCCAGTTGCCGAGTGCGGGGAGTGCCTTTCCGCCCATGTGCCGCCACAGGTAGACGGGATCGAGCAGGCAATAAAGGAAAAAGTCCATGAGATCGGTCAGGACGGGCTCGCCGCCTTCTTCCGCAATGTGGCGGATGACCTGATTGTTGGCGTCGGGGTGGTACTTGAGCAGGATTTCGCCCACGATGCCCACGCGGGGCAAGGGCGCGTGGTTCTGGCGGATGGCCGAGAAATCCCGCACGATGCTCCGCATGTGCGACTTGAACAGGGAGCTGTCGCCCCGCGCCGCGCTGAACTTTACGCGGTTCATCCAGTGGGCCAGCAGATCGTCCGTATCCCCGGCGTTGCGCTCATGGGCGCGCGCGGACAGCGAGACGCGCTGGAGCATGTCCCCATAGAGGCAGCCCAGGATGAGCCGGTGCAGCAGGCTCGCGGAGACGGAGAATCCGGGCTGGCTGTTCAGGGAGCCGCCGCTCAGGGTCAGGACGGGCACATCCCCGAACCCGGCTTCGCACAGGGCCTTGCGGAGCAGCGCCGGGTAGTTGGTCGCCCGGCAGGGGCCGCAGGTCTGCGCCAGCATAAGGGCCGTGCGCTTGGGGTCGTACCGCCCGCTTTGCAGGGCGTCGATAAGCTGCCCGATGACCACGATGGCGGGGTAGCAGGCGTCGTTGTGCACATAGTTGAGCCCGGTTTCGATGGCCCCGCGGCTGACCGTGGGCAGGACTTCCAGATTGTAGCCCGCGCTGGAAATGGCCTTGCCGATGATGTCGAAGTGCAGGGGGGACATCTGCGGGGCAAGGATGGTGTGCGTCCGGCGCATCGGCCTGGTGAACACCGGGCGGGAGGCGGGAGCGGCGTGCCGGGGCATGGGCGGCGTGCCGCGCCGTTCCTCCACGGCGGCGAGCAGGGAGCGGATGCGGATGCGTGCCGCGCCGAGGGACGCGCCCTCATCGATCTTGATGAGCGTATGCAGTTTCCCGGCGCGGGTGAGGAGTTCCGCCACCTGATCGGCGGTGATGGCGTCGAGGCCGCAGCCGAACGAGGTCAATTGCACCAGTTCGAGGTTGGGGCGCGTGCAGGCCAGCGCCGCGGCCCGGTACAAACGGGAATGGTAGGCCCACTGATCCACCACCCGGAGCGGTTCGGCGGGATGCCCAAGGTGCGCCACGCTGTCCTCGCTGAGCACGGCGGCGCCGAGGGAGGCGATGAGTTCGGGCAGCCCGTGATGGACAGCCGGATCGGCATGGTAAGGCCGCCCGGACAGCACGATGCCGAGCCTGCCGGTGCGTTCCAGTTCGGCGAGCACCCGTTCGCCCTCTGCCCGGAGCTCGGCGCGGTAGGCTTCCTGTTCAAGGGCGGCGACGCGCACGGCGGCGCGGAGTTCCTTTTTCGGGATGCCGAACAGATCATGCAGTGCGGCGACGAGCGTGTCGGGGTGCTCCAGCGACACGAACGGCGTGTACAGGGTGCAGCCCTGTTCCAGCAGTTCGTCCGTATTCAGGCGGATGACTTCGGGGTACCCGGCCACCACCGGGCAGTTGTAGCCGTCCACGGCGTCCTTGCTTTCCCGGCGCTCGCGCGGCAGGCAGGGGAAAAAGATGCGCTTGAGCCCCTTGCGCAGGAGCGAGGCGATGTGCCCGTGAGCGAGCTTGGCGGGGTAGCAGACCGTTTGCGAGGGCATGGACGACAGGCCGAGATCGAAAAGCTCCTTGCCGGACGGCGGGGACAGCTCCACGCGGTAGCCCAGCTCCGTAAACAGCGTGAACCAGAACGGGTAATGCTCATACATATTGAGCACGCGGGGGATGCCGATGCGCCCGCGCGGGGCGCCGTCCTGCGGGAGCGGCTCGTATCTGAACAGGCGGCGTTCCTTCCATGCGTACAGGTTGGGCATGGACGGGGGGGCCGCTTCGCCGCCGGACGCGCCGCGTTCGCAGCGGTTGCCGGACACGAGCTTCCGGCCGTTGGAAAAGCGGTTGACCGTGAGCAGGCAGTGGTTGCCGCATCCCTTGCAGCGCAGGGTTTTGGCGGAAATCTTGAGGGCGCGCAGGGATGCCGACGTCAGGGGCGTGGGGGCCGCGCCGTCTGGCGTGCGGCTGCGGGCGAGCAGGGCCGCGCCGTAGGCCCCCATGAGCCCGGCGATGTCGGGGCGGCAGACATGGTGGTCAAGGAGCCGTTCCATGACCCGCAGCAGGGCATCGTTCAAAAACGAGCCCCCCTGCACCAGTACGCGATCCCCCAGTTCGGCGGGCGTGCGCAGGCGCAGGACTTTGTACAGCGCGTTGCGGGCCACGGCGTAGCACAGCCCGGCGGCGATGTCGCCGATGTCCGCGCCTTCCTTCTGCGCCTGTTTCACCTTGGAATTCATGAACACGGTGCAGCGCGAGCCCAAATCCACGGGATGCCGGGCGAACAGGGCGGCGCGCACGAACGCCTCCATGCTCAGGTTGAGGCTGCGGGCGAAGGTTTCGAGGAAGGCCCCGCATCCGGCGGAGCAGGCTTCGTTGAGGGTCACGCCCGCGATGAGGCCGTCCCGCGCCTTGAGGCACTTCATATCCTGGCCGCCGATGTCGATGACGTACGTCGCATCGGGCACGAGGCGGCAGGCGGCTTTCAGGTGGGCCACCGTTTCCACCTCGGCGGACAGCGAGCCGAGGGCGGCCTGCGCGAGCTGCGCGCCGTAGCCCGTGGCTACGCTGGACTGGATCCACGCGCCTTCAGGCAGGCTGTCGATGAGATCGGCAAGGTAAGGCAAAAGCCCCGCCAGCGGATCGCCCTGATTGCGCTCATACCATGAAGCCAGGACAGCGCCGCCGGCATCGGCAAGCACGGCCTTGACCGTCGTCGAACCGAGGTCGACGCCGAGGAAGAGCGGGCCGGACGCGGCTTCCAGCGGCTTGCGCGGGGCGGCGTCCCGGCTGTGGCGTTCGCGGAACAGCTCGTAGTCGGCTTCGTTGTCGAACAGCGGGGGCAGGGAGGCCGCCCGATCCCCGGCATCGCCCCGCACGCGGGCGCGCCCGGCCAGCGTGTCCAGCGTGACGGGCTCCATGTGGGCCATGCGTGCCGCGCCGGGCAGCTCCACAAGGCTCAGGGCCGTGCCGAGCGCAACCATATATTGGGCGTTCGGGAACGGCACCACCTCTTCGGGCGTGAGCTTGAGCGTGGCGATGAAGCGTTTGCGGAGTTCGGGCAGGAAGTGCAGCGGCCCGCCGAGGAAGGCGACCTTGCCCCGGATGGGGTTCCCGCAGGCCAGCCCGCCGATGGTCTGTTCGACCACGGCCTGAAAGATGGAGGCGGCGAGGTCTTCCCGCGCGGCCCCTTCGTTGAGCAGGGGGACCACGTCGGTCTTGGCGAACACCCCGCAGCGCGAAGCGATGGGGTACAGGGTCTTGTAGTTCGCGGCGAGCTCGTTCAGCCCGGAGGCGTCGGTGTGGAGCAGCGCCGCCATCTGATCGATGAACGCCCCGGTGCCGCCTGCGCAGGCTTCGTTCATGCGCAGATCCATGCCTTGGCTGAGATAGAGGATCTTGGCGTCTTCGCCGCCGAGCTCCACGGCCACGTCGGTTTGCGGGGCAAGCACGGCGATGGCCCGTGAAGCGGCCACGACTTCCTGCACGAACGGCAGCCCAAGGGCTTCCGAGAGCCCGAGGGATGCGGATCCGGTGATCGCCGCCGAGACCGCCATGCCGGGATACTTGAGGGCCAGTTGGTCGAGCATGGTGGAAAGCGTCTGCCGGACGGCCGCCCCGTGGCGCAGGTATTGCGCCTCAAGCAGCTTGCCGTCTGCGGCGACGAGCGCGAGTTTGGCCGTGGTTGAACCAATGTCCAGCCCCAGAAATACGCTTCTTTCCATCATGGATCTCCTTACATTGCTGGAGAGCCCGCCGCTGACAGCGGAAACCTCCATAAGCGACTGCATCGCTTCTTTACTGCCATCGGAAAACGGCTCGGAAAAAGGAACGGCGCCTTTATCTTTGCACATAACATGGTGTCTTTTTTTAACCAGATACCCAATGATACTAAAAAAGTACAGAGTATCAATGTATTGTATTCCAATGTCGACAATGTGCGGCAAATGTGCCCTGTTCAGGTATCTGATACCACCATTTCACATGGTTTTGGTTCCAATGGCAAGCGGGAAACGCTTGAACAGGCGATTACAAGAGCACCGCAGATCGGCAGTACAGAGGGCGGGCGCGTAAAAAAATTTCCGCAGCGGCTTCCAAGGCGGCACAAGGGGCGCTGCCTTGCGGTTTCATGCGGAGAGCCGGAACCGCTTCCGCCAGCCTCACCTTTGGCGGCAGGTTTTCCAGAACCGGGGAGACACCGACTCCCTGATCATCCAAAGCTATCCCACCATGAACCACAAGAGGCCCTTTCCGTTTGGCTGTGTCATAAAAATGGTTGATGTTTTTTCCTCGAAGTTCCAAAGGGATAACCAACAAAACGCCTCAACCGCAGACTTCGACAAGGGGAAAGCCGGATAAAAAATCTCTATTTTCACCGCGCTGTGGAGGTGAAACAACCACATACTATGCCACAGCTTCCGTTTTGATCCGCAAGGCTCTGGAGTATCCCATGAGCAGCCGCAGGAGGAGTATTTTTAGCCAATCGGAGCGCCTAGTTGCTCCATGCGCATGAAGGAAGTCCATGTGTGGGGGGGGGGAACACATGCAGCCTCGTGAAGGTCAAGGACGGCCTGTATTAGGAAATCCATGTGTGGGGAACACGTTGCAATGGCTGCTGTCCTTCCATACGTATGGAGTGATGCGTGCCGGGATCGCGTCCTTTTCCATCCCAGTTGCCGTTTTTCCATGCGCATGGAGCACATTACCCGACGCCGGCGAACAGTGAGGGCCCGTTGGCTGTTTCTCCATACGCATGGAGCACATCCATACACACCCCTGTCAGATGCGTGGCGCACAGTTCTTCTCCATGCGCATGGAGCACATCGCGAAAAGTTTGCTCGGCCCGATTCGAGCACCGCTGTCTCTCCATATGCAGAGCCACAGCAAACGCAGTTTGCTGGGCTGTGTCGTTGTTTTACATATAATTGTTTGAAATTATTCAAAACAATCTTTTGTGGCTTGAAAAATGGTTAGATAATTTCAATGGCTCTGTCATAGTATGCGGTTGTTTCATCCCACAGTGTGGTGAAAATACAGCCTTTTTCTCCAATTTTCCCCTTGGCGAAACCTATGGCTAAGGCGTTTTGCTGGTTATTCCTTTGAAACTTCAAGGAAAAAGCATCAACCATTTTCTATGGCACAGCCATGCCAAAAACCTTTTCCCTATCCGCAAGGAGGCAGCCATGCTTGAACTGTTGCAACACCGCCGCAGCATCCGCACCTTCACCCACGAGCCCGTCTCGCAGGAAGACATCGACAGCCTGCTCAAGGCCGCCCTGCTCGCCCCTTCGTCGATGGGCAAGAAACCCGTCGAATGTATCGTTGTCCAGAACAAGGAAACCATAGCCCGCCTCAAGACCTACAAAAAACACGGCACCACGCCTCTCGAAACAGCCCCCCTCGCCATTGTGGTGATTGCCGACAGCCAGAAATCCGACGTGTGGGTGGAGGATGCCTCCATCGTCTCCATCCTCATCCAGCTTGAGGCGGAAAAGATCGGGCTCGGTTCCACGTGGATCCAGCTTCGGAGGCGCGAAGGCGACAGCGGGCCTTCCGAAGAGGCTTTCCGGCAGGAGCTTGGCATCCCTGAGCATTATGGCGTCCTCAGCGTCATCGCCATCGGACACAAGAACGAGCGGAAGAACCCCTATACCGATGCGGATCTTGATTTCACCAAGATCCACCATGAGAGGTTCTGAGGACGCCGGGGCAGGGGTATTCCCTGCCCGGATCGCCCTGCCCTCACCGATGAAGATCCTTTATAATTCAAATGGTTCAACGCATGAACCAACGTGCCCTGCCTGTCAGGTTCATGCCCGCCGGTCAGCCGGTT
>URTO01000014.1 GCA_900550745.1 uncultured Desulfovibrio sp.
TGATGGCGAGGTCATAGTTGTGGGCGTCGCCCCAGCGGTTCTGGGTGTAGTAGTTGTAGTAGGCGGCACGGTTGCGGAAGAGATGCCTTCGATGCGGATATCCAGACGGATGTGGAATTCCTTTTCCATGAGCGAGAGCCGTTCGCGCTTGTGGTTCAGGAGGTACAGCCCAAGCTCGGCGTCCACGCTGTGGACGTACTCGGCCTGCCCCGCCGCCGCAGCCCCACGCATGGCGCGGTGCAGCTCGCGGAGCGTCTGCACGGACTGCCACTCCATGTTGCGGCGCTGCCCCGTCCCCTTGCAGTGGGGACAGGTCTCCATGCTGATGGAAATCGCCGAGGAGCCCGTCCGCTGGCGTACGATCTGGAGCAGGCCGAAGGAGCTCATCTTGCCGATGTCATGGCGGGCGCGATCGCCCTTCATGGCATTGCGGAGTTCTTTTTCAACCTCGCGGCAATGTTCGGGATCGCGCATCTCAATGAAGTCGATGACGATCTGCCCGCCGATGTCGCGCAGGCGGAGCTGGCGGGCGATGGCCGCCGCCGCCTCCATGTTCGTGCGGAAGGCCATTGCCTCAAAATTCGTCTTTCCGCCGATCTTGCCGGAGTTGATGTCGATGGCCATGAGCGCCTCTGTCTGATCGAACACCAGACGCCCGCCGGACGGCATGATCACCTCGCGGGAATGCACCTGTTCGATCTGTCCGAGAAGGCCGAAGTGCTCCCAGAGGGTTTTGTCATGCTTCTCATAGAGATGCACAAGGTCGCCCTTGCGCGGGAACAGCAGGGAAGCCATCTCCCGGATGGCTTCGGCGGTTTCCGCGTCGTCCACCCAGACTTCCGACACGTCGTCGGACAGGTAGTCGCGGACGCTCCGGCTGGCGAGGCCCGGTTCCTGATAGATCAGGGAGGGCACCTTTTCGGTAGTGGCGCGCTTGCGGATGTCCTTCCAGACGCGCTTGAGGAAAGAAAGGTCTTTCTGGAGCGTTGTCTTGCTCGTGCCCGCGCTCACGGTGCGGACGATGGCCCCAAGCCCTTCGCCGGGCTCAAGGCCCCGGATGAGCTCGCGCAAACGGTTGCGCTCCTCGCCGTCCTCCACCTTGCGGGAAATGCCGATCTGCTCCTGCCCCGGCGTCAGCACGAGGAAACGCCCGGCGAGCGACAGCCATGTGGTCAGGAACGCGCCCTTGGAGCCGTTGGGTTCCTTCACGACCTGAACGAGGACTTCCTGCCCCGGCTTGAGCACTTTCTGGATGGGCGGGTATTTGCGGCCCTTGGTGGGCTCGTGGGGCTGGAGGTAATATTCGGGGTGCACTTCGTCGATTTGCAGGAACCCGTTTTTCACGTTCCCGTAATTGACGAAAGCGGCTTGCAGGTTGGTGTCGATGTTGTTGATGACGCCCTTGTAGATGTTGCCCCGGATCTTGGCCTGATGGGTCATCTCCACGTAATACTCGCGCACTGAGCCGTCTTCGGTGAGCACCACCTCGACCATATCGCCGGGGAGCACGCTGACCAGCATCTTGCGATCCACGCCGGACGCGGCGGCCTTGGCGGGCTTGCGGCCTTTCTTGGCGTCCTGCCCCTCTTCGCCTTCCTCGGCGGCTTCGCCCTCGGCTTCCTGCGGCGCGGCGGCAGCGGCGGCCTTCTTGTTCCGGCGGCGGCGCGGCTTGCGCGGCACGCGGGGCGTACGCGCCTCCTCGCCCTCGGCTTCAGCGGGAGCAGCAGCGGGTTCCTCGTCATCATCGTCATCAAAGACGAACACCTCATCCTCAGGCACGGCGGCAGCCTGCTGATCCTTCCGCGCCTCCTCGGACGGCTCGGCGGCGGGACGCGCGGGCTTGCGGCGGCGGGAACGGGAGCGGGGCTTACGGGGGGCCTCTTCACCCGCGGCGGCGGGTTCCTGCCCGGATTCGGCCCCTGCTGGCCCATCTTCGACGGCGGGCGCGGATTCGGCAACGGCCCCAGCCGGGGATTCGGCGGCTAAGGGCTCATCAAGGGCGGGCGTCTCCCCCGCTTCCGAAACAGCCGCATCAACGGCGGCATCGCCTTCGGCGGGACGGCGGCGGCCCCGGCCGCTGCGGCGGGAACGGCGGCGCTTCGCGGGTGCGGCGGCATCGCCTTCGGAGGCTTCGGAAACATCGGCGGCAGCGGATGCCTCCGGCGAGGCGACGGCAAGGACGGCGGCGGGTTCGGACACGGCGGGGACGGCGGACGCAACCGCCTCGGCGGGCAGCACGGAAGCGGCGACGGCGGGGATCTGAACGGGATGTTCGGTCAACAGGGGCTGCTCGGGCTGCTTCGGCTCCACAGGCTCCTCAACAGGCTGTTTCGGCTGCCCGGCCCGCTTCCGGGATGTTTTCGCCGCGGACGGCTTCGGCGCGGGGCGTTTCCGTGCGGGGGCTTCGGCCGCCGGATCCGATACGGGCTGTCCCTCCGCAGGCTGCACCGGTGCGGCGTCCTCTGGAACGGCAAGTTCCAGCGTGGCCTGTTCCACGGCAGGCTTCTTGCGGCGCGGGCGGCGGGGCTTCTTTTCGGGAGCGGGCTCGGAAGGGGTTTCAACGGCGTCCGCAGCGGCGGACATGGGCATTTCGGACGCAGCCGGCTGTTCCGCCGGGGCCGCGGTCTTTTCAGAATCGGTCATATGTTTCCTCAAAAAACAAAAAAGTATCGGGGTGCCGTCCGGCTGGCGCGGGCGGCCGCAAAATCGCGGGTCGGGCACGCCGTTCGGCGTCTCCGAAGGGCCCCGCACATACGGGCCTCGCCGGGGAGAAAGCCTTTCCGGTGAATACGGAGGGCGGGCAAGGCCGCAAGGCGCGGTTTTCCAAAAAATTTTTCCGGCGGCGACAAATGCCCCTGCGCACGGGCAGGCCAGCGGCCCGTACGGGGAAGCGGCGATCCGGGCGGGCCGGTCAGTCCAGCATGTGAAGCGTCACCGACAGGTCGTCCCCCGCAAGCCGCAGGACGGCATAGCCGCCCGCCGCAAACGCGCCGGGATTGACCAGCACGGTGCGCCCGAGGCGATCCACGGCGCGGGATTCATGGATGTGCCCGCACAGGCACACATCCGGCTGTGCGTCCAGAATGAAGTCGCGTACGGCGGAGGAACCGACGTGGGTTCCGTCCCCGACGATGTCGCACAGCGTGTCATGCGGAGGCGTATGCACGGAAAGCACCACATGGCGGTACGTCCGGGCCTCCCTCCACATGTGTTCGAGCCAGTCCGCAAAGCGGGACTCGGGAAATTCGCTCGGCGTGCCGAACGGCGTGAACGTGGAGCCGCCAAGCCCCATGATCGCGACGCCGGGAGCCAGCTCACGGACGCACAAATGCGTATTCCAACCCTGCTTGGTAAGCCAGTCCGTGACTTCGGCGCGATCCATGTTGCCGATCTGCGCGTAAATGACGGGATTGTAGCGGGTGAGCTTCTCAAGCACGTTGCGGGCCTGCGCCGCGCCGCCGGTGACGGTCAGATCGCCGGTGACGATGATGCCGTCGGCCTCTTCCAATCCTTGGATTTCGCCAAGGCGGGCGGCCTTGTCGTGAAGATCGCCCATGACGATCCACGTGCGAACCCCGGATGACGGGGCGGCCGCGCCGGAGGTTCCGGGAGCGGGGGCCGCAAAGGACGAAAGGGGCTGGACGCTTGGCATGTCGGCAACTTCCTTGTACTGTTGGGGTTGCAGGGTATACCGGCTTGCCATTCCCTGCAAGGGATTCCGCTTCACTCGATCTTTCGTACCCTAACCTATTGTTTCAGGTTTGACAAAGGTGCGCCATGCCCCTCCCTCCGACCTCCCTTTCCGCGGCGGGTATGCCCTCCGGCCACGCCGCCCCGGACAGAAACGCCTTGCGTTCCGAGCTGATGCGCGCCCGCAAAGCCCTTGCCCCCGCCGAGTGGGAACGCCATTCCGCCGCCGTCCAGCGGCGTGTCCTCGCCCTCCCCGAATGGCGCGAAGCCCGCACGGTCGCCATGTATGTCGCCGTGCGGAACGAAATTTCCACCGATGAAATTATCAGGCGCGCGTGGGCCGAGGGCAAACAGGTGCTCCTGCCCCGCTGCCTCCCGCCGAGCGCGGGCGAGGGAATCATGGAATTCGTCCTGTGCCGGGGCTACGATGAACTGGCGCCCGGCGCCTTCGGCCTCTCCGAGCCCGGCCCCGCGTGCCCGCCCCTGCCCCGCACGGGATGGGAACGGGACGCCGCCGGAACCTTCGCCCCGCCTTCCGGGACGGATGCGTCCCTCCGGCTGCCGGATCTGATCCTGGTCCCCGCCGTAGGCATCAGCCCAGCCGGGGCGCGCCTCGGGTACGGCAAGGGCTTCTACGACCGACTGCTTGCCCTGCCCGGCTGGGGCGGCGCGAAGCGGCTGGCGCTGATCCATTCCCTCCAGATAGCCGCATTTCCCGCCGGGCCTCTGGACATCCCCATGCACGGCTACGCCACCGAAAAGGAACTCATATGGCTCTGAGCTTCATCCCCTTCGCCTTTCCCGGCATTCCGGGCGTCCGCTGCGCCTTCCAGACCCGCGATTGGGGCGTTTCGGAAGGGCCCTATGGGGGCGGGAACATCGCCTACACGGTAGGGGACGATCCCCTGCGCGTCTCGGCCAACCGGCTGGATCTCGCCGCCACGCTTGAGCTTGCCGAAATCGCCGAGCTCGATCAGATCCACGGCGACACGCTCGTTTTCGATCCCCCCTCAGCGCCGCTGGAGCGGTTCGTGGAGCCGCCCGCCTTTCCCAAAGGGGACGGCCTTGCCACGGACAAGCCCGGCATCGGCCTGCTCATCAAGACCGCCGACTGCCAGCCCGTCCTTGTCGCGCACAAGGAAGGGCGCCACATCGCGGCCTTCCACATCGGCTGGCGCGGCAACCGCCTGCGCTTCCTCCAGTCCGGCATTGCGGCCTTCTGCGGGCGTTACGGCCTCGACGCCCGCGACCTGCTCGCCGTGCGCGGCCCGAGCCTTGGCCCGCAGCGTTCGGAATTCGTCAATTATGATGAAGAATGGGGCCCCGATTTCGCCAACTGGTTCAATGCCCGCGACAAGACCATGAACCTCTGGCGGCTGACCCGCGACCAACTGCTGGAAGCGGGCCTTCCGGACGAAGGCATCTTCGGCCTCGATCTGTGTACGGCGTCCATGCCGGACAGCTTCTTCTCCTACCGCCGGGACGGGATCTGCGGGCGTCAGGCCAACGTCATCTGGACAGCCTGAATGCCCATGCTGCTGGACATCCGGGATACGGTGGCCGACTATGCGGAACTCATCGCCCGCGTGGTCGGCGTGGACGTGGAAGTCGTGGACGCGGGCCTGAACCGCCTCGCCGGGACGGGCCTCTATGCCTCCGGGGTCGGGGAAAACATCCGCGCCGCGGGCGAAACCTACCGCCACGTCATGCGCATCCGGCGCTCGTTCGTCATGGAGACGCCCCGCGAGCATTTCATCTGCACGCGCTGTCAGGGGCGCGGCCTCTGCCGCGAAACCCTTTCCATCAGCACGCCCATCATCGACGGCGGCGACGTGCTCGGCGTCATCGGGCTCGTCTGCTCCACCGACGAAGACCGCGCCCGCGTCCTCGCGCACAAGGACGTGTACGTCCAGTTCATCGAGCGCTGCGCGGAATTCATCCTGCACAAGCTCCACGACCACGCCGACCTGCTCCGCGCCCGGTCGTTCCTCGACATTATGCTGCGGATCCTCGAAATCAACAGCCGGGGCATCGTCATCTTCAACGCCAAGGGCGGCATTTCCTACCTGAACGACATCGCCCGCCGGGATCTTGGGCTCAAGGGCGACGGCCTGCCCACGGACGTGCAGTTCAAACGGACAGGGGAATCCTTTTCGGATCTTGAGGAGTTCGTGGTCACCGCCCGGAACCGCAAACACACGCTCATGGGCCAGATGACCCCGCTCGCGCCTTCGGACTACCACTTTGCCGCGGTCTTTACCTTCGAGTCCCTGCCGCGCATGGCGGATCGCGTCTCTTCCCTTGGGGACTCCCTTTCCGGCGTCGAGAACCTCATCGGGCGCTCGCCCGCCATGCTCCAGCTCAAAGATCAAATCCGTCGGATCGCGGGCTCCACGTCCACGGTCCTCGTCACCGGCGAATCCGGCACCGGCAAGGAACTCGTCGCCCGCGCCATCCACGCCGCCAGCGGCCGCCGGGACAAGCCGTTCATCGGCATCAACTGCGGGGCCATCCCCGACGCCCTGCTCGAAAGCGAGCTGTTCGGCTACACTGGCGGCGCGTTCACCGGCGCGAGCGCCAAGGGGCGCATCGGCAAATTCGAGCTGGCCCACAAGGGCGTGCTGTTCCTCGACGAAATCGGCACCATGCCGCTCTACCTGCAAGTGAAGCTACTCCGCGTCCTGCAGGAACGGGCCTTCACCCGCCTCGGCTCCAACCGGCTCATCGAGGTGGACATCCGCATCATCGCGGCGGCGAACGAAGATCTTGCCGGAGCGGTGCGACAAGGCCGTTTCCGCGAGGATCTCTTCTACCGCCTGAACGTGATCCCGTTACAGGTTCCGCCCCTGCGCGAGCGCCACGGCGACATCGAGCTGTTGTCGTCCCACTTCCTCGCCCGCTACAGCGCCCGGTTCAACAAACAGGCCCCGTCGCTCGGCCCGGACATGCTCGCGGCGCTCTCCGCCTACCCGTGGCCCGGCAATGTGCGCGAGTTCGAGAATGTCATGGAATTTATGGTCAATATGGCCCCGGCGTCCGGCGGGGTGCTGCATCCTGACATGCTCCCCGCCTCCGTGCGCGGGGCCCTGCCCCCTTCCGTGCCCCCGCCCGCCGCGCCGCCCGCCTCCGGCGGGATCATCCCCCTCCGCGATCTGGAGCGCAACGCCATCCTGGACGCCGTCCGCCGCTGCGGGGACGACACGCCCGGCAAGAAGGCCGCTGCCGCCGCCCTCGGCATCGGCGTCGCCACGCTGTACAGGAAATTGAAGGACTACGAAGGCGCATGACCTTTCCGGCATGCGGCATTTCCGGCGGATGCGGTTCCTCCCGCCTGAAATGCGCTACAGGCTTTTTCTCCAGTTTTTCCGCTAGTGGTGTGGCCCCGCACGCCTGAGAACACCCGGCTTCTTTTGACAGCAGCTCCTGACGGGCGGGGTGTGGCTCCGCACGCCTGAGAATACCAGGGTTCCATGTACATCATCCGCTGGAAAAGGGATATGACTCCACACGCCTGAGAATACCAAAGGCCGCAAGGCTTTCCCGCCGCTTCTCAAGGTGTGGCTCCACGCGCCTGGGAATATTCCCGATAAGGGCCCGTATTGGCAATGGAGCAAGGTATGGCTCCTCCCATCTGAGAATACGTCGGCCTTCTGCTGCATGTCCGAGCACGGTATGGGTGTGGATCCGCGGAGAATACGCTTGGGGAGACGCCCGCACCTCGGACGCCCTTTCATCCGCCGTTCGCCCCCTCTTGCCCCGCCCCTGCCAAAGCAAACGGCCAGACGCCCTTCGGCCAAATCCATCGCAGCGGCGAGGCTCCTTCCGAGGCCGTTTCCCTCCCTCCAGTCTTGCGATTTTCGGCAAGACACGCTATGCTCATCCCCTTGTGTGCTATCCGGGCGAGAGTGGCGGAATTGGTAGACGCACTGGACTTAGAATCCAGCGGATTTCCGTGGGGGTTCAACTCCCCCCTCTCGCACCAGAAAGCCTAACGGTGCATTCATAAACCTCGTGTTTTGATTGATAAAAAAGTTCGTCCGCCCCTGAACGGGCCGGCTCCCCTAAGGAGGGAATCCCCATGGAATTTGTCGTTGAAAGCCTTTCCCCCACTCGGAAAAAGATCGCCTTCACCCTGACCGCGGATGACGTGAACGCCGCTATCAACACCGCCGTCAAGGGCTTCCAGAAGGATCTGGTCCTGCCCGGCTTCCGTAAGGGTAAAGTCCCCGCGTCCGTAGTGGAAAAGCGCTTCGGCGAAGACGTGTACGCCCGCGCCACGCAGGACGAGATCAACGCCCTCCTCCAGAAGGCCCTCAAGGACTCCAGCCTGACCCCCGTTTCCAGCATGGAAATGGACAACCATGACGCCTTCGCCCGCAACGCCGAATTCAAGTGCAACGTCGCCTTCGACGTGCTGCCCGAAATCGAATTCCCCAACTATGAAGGCCTCGAAGTCGATCAGGCCAAGGCCGACGTGTCCGACGACGACGTGAACGAAATCATCGAAAACCTCCGTGGCCGCATGGCGGAACTCACCGAAGTGACCGAAGATCGCCTTCCCCAGGACGGCGATACCGTGGATGTCGACTACTCCGGCGCCGATGAGGAAGGCAACAAGATCGACGACGTGCAGGGCGAAAACTTCGGCGTGGCCCTCGGCCAGGGCCAGGCCCTCCCCGATTTTGAAGCCCTCGTGAAGACCGCGAAGGTCGGCGAGGAAAAGACCGGCCCCGTGAACTTCCCCGCCGATTACCCCCACAAGCCGCTGGCCGGCAAGACCGTCACCTTCACCATCAAGGTGAACAAGATCCAGACCAGCCAGAAGCCCGAAGTGAACGAAGAGTTCGCCAAGAAGGTCGGACAGGAAAGCATTGAAAAGATGAAGGCCTCCATCATCGAGCACGTTTCCGCTACGAAGGCTCAGGCCGCCCGCAGCGAAGCCATGAAGAAGCTCATCGACGGCCTCCTTGAAAAGGTTTCCTTTGAAATCCCCGAATCCATGCTGAACGCCCGCGTCGAGCGCGTGGTGCAGGAACAGGCCATGAAGCTCCAGCGCATGGGCATCGACGACCTCCGCAAGGATCAGGCGCAGGAAGAAAAGCGCGAAGAAGCCAAGAAGGAAGCCCTCGAAACCCTGCGTCCTCAGGTGTTCCTGATGGCCCTCGCCCAGAAGGAAAACATCACCGTCAGCGATCAGGAAGTGGAAATGGCCATCTACGGCATGGCCATGCGCGCCCAGCAGGACTACAAGAAGGTCAGCGAAGCCTACCACAAGAGCGGCCTGATCTATGAACTGCGCGACCGCATCCTCGCTGACAAGGCTCTGGAACTGGTCTACAGCAAGGCGAAGATCAACGAAGTCCCCGCCGTGAGCCTGAGCGCGCCCAAGAACGCGGACTAGTCCGTTTTCCGCCCGTTTTTTTGGAGAAATGAGGAGAGGGGAGTGTCCGCACTCCCCTCTTTATTGTATGTGGCCCCTGTGCTATTTCCCGTTTTTACGGCTTCATCCCAAGACAACGGCGCAATCGTGCTTATCTGACGGGGAAAGCCCTGATGCCCCAATCATCATATGGAGACAGTATGCAAGACATTCTTGATATGACGGTGCCCATCGTCGTCGAAACGTCGGGCCGCACCGAACGCGCTTATGATATTTTTTCCCGCCTGCTGAAAGACCGCATCGTGCTCCTCGGCTCCGAGGTCAACGACCCGGTGGCGTCCCTCATCTGCGCCCAGCTGCTTTTCCTCGAATCGCAGGACCCGGAAAAGGAAATTTACCTCTACATCAACAGCCCCGGCGGTTCCGTCACGGCTGGCATGGCTATCTATGATACCATGAACTACATCACCCCGCCCGTCGCCACCGTGTGCATGGGCCGCGCCGCCAGCATGGGGGCCTTCCTCCTCAGCGCGGGCCAGAAGGGGATGCGCTACGCCCTGCCCAACAGCCAGGTGATGATCCACCAGCCCCTCGGCGGGTTCCAGGGTCAGGCCACCGACATCGACATCCATGCCCGCGAGATCCTGCGCATGCGCGAAACCCTCAACGGCCTGCTGGCGAAGCATACCGGCCAGCCCATCGAAAAGATCGCCCAGGATACCGAACGCGACAACTTCATGACCGCCGAAATGGCGCAGGCCTATGGTCTGGTGGACAAGGTTCTCGCCTCCCGCCGTGACCTCCTCGCCGAAAAGTCCGAATAGGAAGAGAGATGCCTAATACCACTCCCCCGAACGAACCCCGCTGCTCTTTCTGCGGCAAAACCGAAACGCAGGCGAACCAGTTCGTCTCCGGGCCGGACGGCGTGCATATCTGCGACGAGTGCATCGCCACCTGCAACGAAATGCTGGCCCAGAACACCATTGAGCAGGTCCGTGAAGACGAACGCCTGCTCACCCCGCAGGAAATCAAGGCCCGCCTCGACGAATACGTCATCGGGCAGGACGAGGCCAAGAAGATCCTCGCCGTGGCGGTGCATAACCACTACAAGCGCGTCTTTTACGCCGACGCCCTCAAGGGCGACGACGGTGTGGAGCTCGAAAAGAGCAACATCCTGCTTGTCGGCCCCTCCGGGAGCGGCAAGACGCTCCTCGCCAAGACGCTGGCCCGCGTCCTGCGCGTGCCGTTCGCCATCGCGGACGCCACCACGCTGACCGAGGCCGGGTATGTGGGCGAAGACGTGGAAAACATTCTGGTCCAACTGCTCCAGAACGCCGACTACGACCTTGAAGCGGCCCGCAAGGGGATCATCTACATCGACGAAATCGACAAGATCTCCCGCAAGGCCGACGGCCCGTCCATCACCCGCGACGTGTCCGGCGAAGGCGTCCAGCAGGCCCTGCTCAAGATCATCGAAGGCACGGAGGCCAACATCCCCCCCAAGGGCGGACGCAAGCACCCGCAGCAGGAATTCATCCGCATGGACACCTCGAACATCCTGTTCATCGTGGGCGGGGCGTTCATCGGGCTGGACAAGATCGTCGAGCAGCGCATGCGCGGCGGCAGCATGGGCTTCGGGGCCAAGGTGGAAACCAAGAAGGAACGCACCCTTGGCGAGCTCCTTGAGCAGGTGCATCCCGCCGACCTCGTGCAGTTCGGGCTCATCCCCGAATTTGTGGGCCGCATCCCGGTTCTGACGCACGTGGACGATCTCGGCGAGGACGACCTCGTCCGCATCCTGACCGAGCCCAAGAACGCCCTTACCCGGCAGTATCAGAAGCTGTTCGAGCTCGACAACGTGACCCTGCGCTTCACCTCCGACGCCCTGCGCGCCATCGCCCACAAAGCCATCGAGCGCAAGACCGGCGCGCGCGGCCTGCGCAACGTCATGGAAAGCGTCATGCTCGACATCATGTATCAGCTTCCCTCCATGCCCGGCGTGAAGGAGTGCGTCATCAACGACGCGGTCATCGAAAAGAAGGCCCCGCCGCTGTACATCTACGACACCGAAGCGCACATCGCTTCGTAAGGTTGAATGTGGGGGGAAGGGAAACCCTTTTGAAAAAGGGTTCTCCCTTCCCCCCACACCCCCCATCCTTTCCAAAAACTTCTGACGGGTGGGGAGGAGACGCGGCGGGCGTTTCCTTTTGCGATAAAAAAATTTCCGCGCGGCCCCTCACGGCATACGAAGCCGGGCTGGGGCCCGTTACAAAAGTCTTGGGAAGATGAGAGGAGGGGCCTGGGGGAGGGGAGAAGGAAGCCCTTCTTCAGAAGGGTTCCTTCTCCCCTCCCCCAGTTCCGTACCCTCTAAAGGAGCAAGCATGAACGAAACGAACGACGCCATCACCAGCAATGCAACACTGGAGGGATTCGAGCTTCCGCTCATGCCCTTGCGGGAGGTGGTCATGTCGCCGCACTCGATCATGCCCCTCCTCGTGGGCCGCGAAGCCTCGATCAAAGCCATCGAAAGCGCCGTGAACAACTACGGCAAGCGCATCTGCCTCGTGACCCAGCGCGAACCCGAACTGGAAAAGCCCAATCCGGCGGATCTCTATGCCGTTGGCGTGGTCGGGCGGGTGCTCCAATATATGCGGCTGCCCGAAGGCCCGATCAAGGTGCTCTTCGAGGGCCTGTACCGCATCGGCTGGCGGCCCCTGACGCCCGAAGATCAGGAAAACCCGTTCGGAAAGGATGCCTTCCCCAAGGTCGTGGTCACGCCGCTGCCCATCATACGCAATGACGGCCCGGAAACCGAAGCGCTTGTTCGGGCCACAAAGGAAATCCTCGCCGAATACGCCCATACCAACAAAAAGCTCACCCCGGAGATCCTCTCCGCCGTCACCGCCCTGCGCGACCCCGGACAGCTTGCCGACACCATCCTGCCCTTGCTCAAGATCGAATATCCCAAGAAGCAGGAAGCCTTGGAGCTCTCCGACCCCGGACAGCGGCTTGAAAAGATTTACGAGCTCCTGAATACCGAGATGGAGCGGGTTTCGATGGAACGGCGCATCAAGAGCCGCGTCAAAGACCAGATGGATAAAAACCAGCGGGAATACTACCTTTCCGAGCAGATCAAAGCCATCAACAAGGAAATGGGCCGCGAAGACGATCCGCAGGCTGAAATCGCGGAGCTTGAGCGGATGCTCAAGGCCAAGAACATGCCTGAAGAAGCCCGCGAAAAAGGCATGTCCGAGCTCAAGAAGCTGCGCATGATGGCCCCGGCCTCCGCCGAATACGCCATTGTCCGCAACTATGTGGACTGGATTCTCGAACTGCCGTGGAATGAGATGCGGGAAACCAGCATCGACATCCCCGAAGCCCGCGCCATCCTCGACGCCGATCATTTCGGCCTTGAGAAGCCCAAGCAGCGCATCCTTGAATTCCTCGCCGTCCAGAAGCTCACCAACGCGCTCAAAGGCCCCATCCTCTGCCTCGTCGGGCCTCCCGGCGTGGGCAAGACCTCGCTGGCCCGCTCCGTCGCCACGGCCACGGGGCGCGAATACGTGCGCCTGTCCCTCGGCGGCGTGCGCGACGAAGCCGAAATCCGCGGCCACCGGCGCACCTACGTGGGGGCCATGCCCGGCAAGATCATCATGGCCCTCAAGCGCGCCAAATCCAGCAACCCGCTGTTCTGCCTCGATGAAATCGACAAGATGAGTTCCGACTACCGGGGCGATCCCGCGTCCGCCCTGCTGGAAGTGCTCGACCCCGAACAGAACAAGACGTTCAACGACCACTACCTCGACATCGACTACGACCTGTCGAAGGTGTTCTTCATCACCACGGCGAACTCGCTGCACAATATCCCCGCCCCGCTTCAGGACCGCATGGAAATCATTGAGCTTTCCAGCTACCTCGAAGTAGAGAAAAAGCACATCGCCCGTGACTTCCTCCTGCCGCGCCAGATCAGGGAGCATGGCCTCAAGTCCGGGAACATCTCGCTGCCGGAGGAGACGCTCACCGAGGTCATCCGTTCCTACACGCGCGAGGCCGGCGTCCGCAACCTTGAACGCGAAATCGGCGCGCTGTGCCGCAAGACCGCGATCAAGCTGGTGGAAGAAGACAACCTCGACCAGTGCGTGACTATTGCGCCGGATGATCTGGAAACCTATCTCGGCGTGAAGAAGTACCGCATGGACGAAAACGAAAAGTCCCCCAAGGTCGGCGTGGTCAACGGGCTGGCCTATACGGGCGTGGGCGGCGTGCTGCTCAATGTGGAAACGGTGATCATGCCCGGCAAGGGGAGTGTGGCCACCACCGGCAAAATCGGCGAGGTCATGAGCGAGTCCGCGAAGGAGTTATTCCATGCGTCTTATTCTCATCGGCCCCCCCGGCGCCGGCAAGGGCACCCAGGCGAAGTTCATCTG
>URTO01000015.1 GCA_900550745.1 uncultured Desulfovibrio sp.
TGTTTCTGTTACCGGGGCATATCGGATGGCTGTGTCATAGAAAATGGTCGATGCTTTTTTCCTTGAAGTTCCAAAGGAATAATCGGCAAAATACCTTAGCTATGCATTCCGCCAAGGGGAAAGCTGGAGGAAAAGGCTGTATTTTTTACCGTGCTGTGGAGATGAAACAGCCACATACCATGACAGAGCCTTTTCTTTTCCGTTCAGTGCAGGCCTGTGGAAAGGCATCCGCCCCACCTCCTTTGCCGGGCCCCTCCCCTCTTCTCTCGAAAACCGCCGCCCACGGCTGTGGGCAAAGCGCTGCGCCTTCGCCCGGAACGCAGCAAACTGTACAAGCCGGAAAAAAGGCTCCCCCGCTCCTTCCCTCCACCGCACCCTGCACAGACGCCGTTTTGTGAAACGATTTCAGAAGGTAAAAAAGGCGTATAAAAACGCGGCAAAAAAAGGTAACTTCCTTCTTGCAGGCAGGACGGGCAAAGACCGTACAAACAACGGTGTGCCGAGCCGGAAAAGCAGCGGCCCCGCGAGGGAGGCGGACTTTCAGATGAAGGCCGGGCCGCCTTAGGAAGAAGAGAAGAGATGTTCATCAGGCCGGATTCCCGTTTCCGCCGCGGAGGGCTCGCCGCCTTGCCGAATGGGGAGCGCCCACGCAGAACAGCCCCATCCACGCGACCTTAAATCAACGGACAAAACGATGGCACGAAACAGCACGGCTCTGGTTCAGACGTTCGAGAAGGGCTTGCAGCTTTTGGAGTACCTTGTTGAGCACAAGGTCGTCTCCGTAACCAGCATCGCCAAACTGATGGGTATCCAAAAAAGCGCAAGCTACCGCTTCCTGAATACGCTGCGGCTGCACGGGTACGTCGAGCAGGACCAGCACAACAACTACATTCTGACCGACAAGGTCTCCAAAATGGGGAACGGCATCGTCCCCCGCATGGAATTCCGCCACATCGTCTCCCGGTTCCTCGACGAGCTGGCCAAGCGCAACTGCAAGGACGGCATCTGCAATCTGGGCAAGTGGAACGGCAAGGAGATCGTCTACGAAGTCCAGAGTGCGAACTTTGAATACGTCCAGTACAGCGTCGGACGGACGGTTCCGGCCTACTGTTCCGCCCTCGGCAAGGCCATCCTTGCCCACCTGCCGGAAGCAGCCCTCGCCACCTACATCCAGCGGACGCCGATGGAGGGCTTCACCGAAAAAACCTGCACCACGGAAGAGCGGCTGCGCGCCGAGCTGCAGGAAGTCAGGGAACGGGGCTACGCGATCATGGACGGCGAACTGTACCTGCCGCTCAAGGGCCTCGCCGTTCCGCTCCTCTCTGGAGACGGACGGATCAAATATGCCATCAGCGCCACACGCACGCAGTACGGCCCCATTGACTCCCTCATCGAAGACATGCTGGTGCCACTTCAGGAAACCGCCCACGACATCGTGGAGTATATAAAGTTCTACCATTTCGACTAGCTTCGCGCATGCCCGAAGACAAAGGCTCCCGGCCCCACGAACTGTGAGGCCGGGATCCTTTGTCTGGAGGCATCAGGCGATCAGCGCATCGCTTCGACGAGGAACAGGGAAATCTGCGGGAACAGCGTCACCAGAGCGAGCGTCAGCACCTGCACGCCAAGGAACAGCCATGCCTCGCGCATGATGAGCCCGATCTTGACCTTGCAGATCGGGGCCGCAATCCAGAGCTGCGGCCCCATCGGAGGCGTCACTTCCCCGATGATGGAACAGAACACGGCAAGCGCGCCGTACAGGGCGGGGTCGATGCCGAGCGCGTTGACGCTGGGGAGGAACAGCGGCAGCACGATGACCACCATCGGAAAGCTGGAGAAGAAAAAGCCCATGACCAACAGCAGGCCCTGCACGGCGAACAGGAAGGTTACAGGCCCCAGTTCCATGCCGATGACCCATTCGCAGATCATCTGCGGCAGCCCGACGTAGCCGAGCACGCGTCCGAACAGATCGCCGCCGATGACCAGAAAATAAATCATGCTGCTCAGGCGCACGGTTTCCACCAGCGCATCCATGAACACCTTCCAGTTGACGCCGCGATAGATGACGACGCCGAGGAACAGCGAATAGGCGCACGCCACGGATGCGGCCTGTGTCGGGCTGAAAATGCCGGAGTAGATGCCGCCGAGCACGATCAGGGGCATGAGGATGATAGGGAACGCCTTCTTGAAGGACTCCACCCGCTGAGCGAACGTGGCCCTGACGCCGCTCTGATAGCCGCGCTTCTTGGAAATCCAGATGGACGTCAGGCACATCAGGAACGCGGCCAGCAGGCCGGGGCCCACGCCAGCCGCAAAGAGGTCGGCGACGGAAACGCGGTTGCTCGCTCCAAACACAATCATGAACACGCTGGGCGGGATGACAGCCCCAAGCCCGGCTGAAGTCACGGCGAGCCCTGCGGCGAATGCCCGCGAGTAGCCCGAATCGGCCATCATAGGCACGAAGATCGTCCCGATGATCGCCAAACAGGCCGTCGCAGAACCGGAAATCGATCCGAGGAAGGCCGCGAAGATGCAGATAGCCACAGCCATACCGCCGGGGAGATGCCCGACCAGCCGGTTCATGAAGTCGCGCAGGTAACCCATGCCTCCACTGGCAAGGATCAGGTTGCCCGCCAGAATGAAGAACGGCATCGCCAGCATCGGATAGCTGCTGATGGTGGTGAAAAAGACCTGCGAGACGTTGCCCAGCGGAAATCCCATGGTGTGGATCATGATCGCTATCGAGCCGATGCTGAACGTCACGGCGAGCGGCGAACCCAGCAGGAACAGAAAGACAATGGACGCCAGGGCCAGATAATCGAAGAGTTCCATCCCGTACTCCTGAAGTTAAGCCGGAATCATGGCGAATCCGCGTGAGTGCGACGGCTATTCGTCTGCCTGACTGTCCGCCTTGGCGTAGTTCGTCCTGACGACGGTCACAAGCTGGTATACGGCGAAGATCGTGAACAGGAACATGCCGATGGGTATGCAGCTTTCGACAAGCCAACGCGGTACGGAAATGCAGCGGATGATGTTCATGTTGAACTCATAGCACTGCAAGGTGAACACCACGCCGCCCCATGTGATGACGGCGCCGAAGGCGATGGTGGCGAGACAGTTGACGATTTCGCACACCTTGCGCGGAAGGCCGTGCAGATGCTCACGCACCATGTCCACCGAAACGTGATCGCCGTCAGGCAGAATGGGCCCCGCCAGCATCATGACGGACCAAATGGTGAGCCAAATCGGGATGTCGTACATCAGGTCGATGGAGAAGTGGAACACCGAACGGCAGATGACTTCCGCAAAATTGATGCCGACGCCGATAAAGAAGACGATGCCCCAAAGTTCAACCCAGCGCCGCTTCAGCCGCAGAAGGATCGAAGGCGTTTCCATGACGTTTCCCCTTTGCCGTTGAGGTGGATCCGTCCGGGGCGGAAGGAGCCGCCCCGGACAGGAGGCTACTTCTTGGAGGCCGTGCTGCTGACGGCTTCGAGGAGGGCGGGATTGAGATCCTTGACAAACGCTTCGGTGGACGACTTCAGGACGGCTTCCCATTCGGCGCGGGCTTCGGGGGTCAGCTTGACCAGGACGGTATCCGGGTTTTCATCCCACCACTTGAGGATTTCGAGCTGACGCTTTTCAAAATACTGGTGCACATCCGTGCAGGCGATGGTGAATTCGATGGCTTCGCGTTCGGCCTTGGGCAGCCCGTTCCACCACTTGGCGTTGACCACGAGGGCCTGCGGGCACAAGCCGAAGGGGATGGGGAACATGTACTTGGTCAGGCGGGGCAGGTCATAGTAGGTGTAACCGAAAATATCGTTGGTCAGGCCCTCGATCATGTTCGTCTGGAGCGCGGACACGACTTCGGTATACGGCAGGGCCACACCCACGAGGCCGAGGGCGTCGAACGCGTTGGAATAGGACTTCTGGCCCGCGTAGCGAATCTTCTGCCCCTTAAGGGCGGCGAGTGAGTCGGCGGGGCCGGTCTTCGTCCAAAGCCAGAAGTTGCCGATGGAGTTCGTCCACTTCAGAATCTTGAAGCCCTTGGTCTTTTCAAGCTCTTCCTGCTTCGCCTTCCATGCCGGGGTTTCCATCGTCCGCAGGAAATGCTCGAAATTCTCGAATACGCCGGGAGCCGTGACCAGCCGCCAGTCGGGGTCGAACTGCTCAATGAACTGCGGCAGGGTATAGGTGAACTGACCGGCGCCGGTCGCCACCGCATTCAGGGCGTCGGCGGGCGACTTCACCACGTCGCCTACCCAGCGCATCTTGTACTTCCCGCGCAGGGCGGGATGGTTCTGCATATTGAAATCAAGCGCGCCGTAATAGATGCCTACGGCCTGCCCTTCGGCGTAGGTGGAAGCGGAGCTGTAGGGTTCGGGGAAGAGGAGCTTGACCTCCTTGGGAGCGGCCGCGGCGGAGCCGAGGAACATACTGAACGAAAGCGCACAAACACCGAGTGCTCGACAGGTACTCTTGAAAAGCTTCATCCGGTTTCTCCTCATTGGGGCGTTGAGTGATGCGTTCAGGCCGATTGAACCGGCCAGCCTGCTGATCCGTAAGTATGAAAAACGTCCTGCGGCGGATCGTTTCCATCACACATGAAATCCCATGACGCCGGTTGTGGAAGACAGAGCGTTGCGCCTCGCCGAAGTGGAACGGCTGAAGCCGCGTCCGGGGTATTCGAGAGCCTATATTTTATTTTAAGCAACTATGTTCTTTTTTTATGAACATACGCTTCACAAAATACCGTGTCAAGAGAAGTGACAAGAAAATGTGAAAAAGCTCTCAATAGGGCGGCATGGCATCCTTTTTTCCACGCACCTCTGCCATACCCTCCTTCTTTGGGCCGTAGGGTACGGGAGAATGCCAGACCGAAGCATCCGGGATGCGTCGACGGCACGCAAAAGGCATGGGGCAGGAAAGCTGCGGCGACGTAAAGGGGAGGAACCGGACAGGGAGAGGGGCAGGCAGGCAGGCTTTCGGACTCCGCACCATCGGGAACCCTCCGGCGACCGTGCCTGCTTCATGGGTGCTGAACCGCAAAAGGATGCGCCGACGAGCACGTCTCGGCCTTGGGGAAAAGACACGAACCAAACGCGCGCGAACGCCCTCCCGCCCTTTGCCGGCCCTTCGGAGGACATCACCCGACGACATACCGCCGCCCCGTTCCGTCTTTCGGCTTTGCCTCCGTGAATGCCTCCGGGCACGCGAGGAGCCCCCGCGCCGACAGCGTGAGGGCTCCTCAGGGACGCGGGTTCGCGCCGTGCGCTAAAGCTCGTGCGGAATGCGGCTGATGATGTCCTCCTGCATTTCCTTGCTCAATTCGACGAAATACGCGCTGTATCCCGCCACGCGCACGAGGAGCGACCGGTATTCGTCAGGATGCTTCTGGGCGCAGCGCAGCACCTCCTGCCCTACGATGTTGAACTGGATGTGGAAGAGATCCAAATCCAAAAAGCTCCGCAGGAAGGAGACAAGCCGGAATCGGCCCTGCTCGCCCTCCACGGTGCTCGGCGTGAACCGCACGTTGAGCAGGAGCCCGCCGTCATAATCCACATGCGGGAACTTGGACATGGACTTGATGAGGGCCGTGGGGCCGTTCCTGTCGCGGCCCTGACAGGCGGAAATGCCGTCCGCGAGCGGAAAGCCCGCCAACCGCCCCGAAGGCAGAGCGCTCACGCTCGCCCCCTGCGGGATGTTCGAGGTAATCGGGATGATCGTCATCATCCGGGGGTTACCGAGCAGGCCGCGCGTCCCGCCGAAGGTCTGGGACAGAAAGTCCGTCAATTCCCCGGCGAAAACGTCGGCGTCGTCATCGTCGTTGCCCCACTTGGGCGCGTCCTCGACAAGCATACGGCGGACTGCCTCGTATCCCTCGAAATTGGCCCGGATCGCCTCGACCAGCCGGGACATGGGCAGCCTGCCCTCGCGGAACACCAGCTTTTGGACGGCGGCCATCGAATCGATGAAGTCCCCAAACCCGTTGGCGTTCATGCCCGGCCCCCAGTTGTACCGCGCCCCGCCCTGCATGAGGTGCCTGCCCTTCTCCACGCAGTCCAGCGTGACGAGGGAGGCCAGCGGCAAGGGAAGATGTTCCAGATGCAGCCGCTCGAACAGGCTCATCACCAGCGAGAAATGCCGGATGATGTGCCCAAGCTGGCCGTACACCGCCTCCCGGAAATCGTCGAAAGTCTGGAAAGTGACCGGATCCGGGGTCCGCAGGCCGACCTGTTCGCCCGTCTTGAGGTGAACGCCGCGGGTCAGGGCGAACTCAATGGCGGAGGCCAGATTGTAGTGCCCGCCCGAAGTCCACTGGGAGGTCATGCCCGGAATGTCCGGTTCGACGCAGCCGTGCAGGGCCCAGTCACGGGCCGCCCGCGAGGGTACCCCCTTGCGCATGACCATCATGGTGCCCACATCGTCGCTGTGGATGGCGGGAAAGCCCGTACCGGTCTGCACGCACTCCGCAACCTTATGGAAAAACTCTTCAGGATTCTTGCGGCTGAGGCGCACGGACAGCGAAGGCTGCGCCATCCGTACATGGATGGTCGCGTCCAACATCATATAAGAAAGCGGATTCACGGCATCGTTGCCGTTCACATCCACACCGCCGACGCACAGGTTGTGGAAGGGGCAGTACCCCGCATAGTCCCGCGCGCTCTCGTCCGTCTGATACCAAAGCTGCTCGCCAAGCTTGATCCAAAAGCATTCAAGCAACTCCTGCGCCGCGTCGTCGGTAAGAAGGCCCTCCGCCTTGTCCCTCAAAAAGAAAGGATAGAGATACTGATCAAGGCGGCCTATGGAATAGCCGCCGCCGTTCCCCTCGATGAACAGGCCGCATAGGGTGAAATAGACCTGCTGGATCGCGTCCCGGAAAGTGGCGGGCGCGCCCACGGCGAGGCGGCGGCAGGTTTCGGCGATGTCCCGCAATTCAGACGCCCGGACGGGATCGGCTTCGGCGGCGGCCAGCTCCCCGGCCTTTTCGGCGTACCGCGCCGCCAGCGTCTCCATGCCTTCGCAGGTGATGGCGGCGGCCCGCCAGAAGTCGCGGCGCTCAAGGTTGCGCACGTCGGTGAGATCCAACGCGGCAAGCGCGGCCTCGGCTTCGCGCCTGATCCCGGAGTACCCCTTCACGAACAGGTGATCCCGAAAATTCGGGGTCAGTTCCGAAGGCGTGGACTCCACCTTGACACCGCAGTCCACCACCCCGCCGATACGGATGATCGCCATCGTATCTTCGGGCACCTGCTTTTCCCAGATGTCTCGGAGCGACTTGCCCACCCAGTAGGGATGGATGATCTCGCGGTACTGCGCCTTCTGCTCCTCAGTGATGTCGTAGGGATCCTGCGGGCGATCCCGCATGGTCTCCAGCTCAAGCACGAACCAGTTGTTCGACAGCTCGGGCGTGATGCAGGCCTGCCGGGCCTTCGCGCCCGCATTGCCGACAATCAGCTCCTGCGGCTGGATGGTGATCGTCTTGGTGCGGCATGTCTCCCGGAAACTCTTGGCGCGCCGCAGGATCAGCGCCTCGCCTTCCGTCTCCCGGAAAACCCGGGTCTTCGCCAGCGCCGCCTCCAGACACACGGAGGGGCGGTTCAGGAAAAACTGCTGCCTGAGAAACTCGATCCGCGGAAACATGGGACATCTCCTTCGCCCGGAACATTCCGGATGGCATAGGCTCACTGCACGGCGGCCCCTTCGAGGAACCGGGACGTCACAAACGGCGTCCGCTCCAGTTCACGAACCTGACGGCGGCTCAACGCGCCCGTCGCCTCGTGGAAGCGGATCACGTCCTCAATCCAGAAGTGGAGCAGTCCGCCCTCGGCACGGCTTCGGAACAGCTTCCGCTGTTCGTCCGCCGCCAGAAACCGGTGCGTGTCCAGATCACCAAGAGCGACCGCTTCGGAAACCGGCTGCCCGGAGAACGTCTCCATGAACCTCCGGTACAGCGGGACGAGTTTGTCCTCCGGCATGGCGAGGATTGCGTCTACGGCCCTAAGATACGCCTTCATAAAGGCTTCGACCTGCGCGGGGTTCGCCTCCGCGAACTTACGGTCGGCGATGAGCAGGATAGGCTGGGTAATGCCGCATTCCCGCCCGGAGACCAGCCGCCGCAACCCAAGGGCGTCGGCCTTGTAGGTGTCCGGGGCCCACAGTACGACCGCGTCGCCCATACCGCCGGTGAACGCCTTGAGCGCCTCCTCCGGCTTCGTGTCTATGACGATGGACTCCGCATCGCTCGTGCCGAGCCGTTCCAGCCAAAAATACAGCAACTGGTGCGCGCTGGTTCCCATGGGCGCGAGCACGGTCTTTCCCTGCATGGCCGCGGCGCTGCCGTAGAGTTCGGGATAGCCGGGGTTCTCACCCTTCAGCTTCAGCAAGGGGCTGTCCGGGCGCACGTAAACGGCGTTCGCCGCAGTCTCGTCCGCAGCCACCCCAATGACGGAAACCTGCCCGCTGAGGATGCCGAACACGGCGGCGGCCCCGCCGCACGCGCCGATCACGCACCCGGAGCGCCGCATGTTGTCCACCAGATTTTTCCCGGTGGGAAACACCTTGCATTCCAGCGAAACGCCGTTCTCCACATCCCACTTCCGTTCATGTGCATACCATGCGGCGAAGGCTTCGTATTCGGAAAGCCACGCCGTCCGCAGGGTGACGGGCGACGCGGGGGCAAGGCCGGGTACAGTCAGCGCCACGGCCACGACAAGGGCGAGCAGACGGACGAACAACACGGGATACCTCGCTTTGCAAGGCCGCACCCCCGCACGGAGGCGCGGCCGGATTGGCTAAAGTTCATGGGCCGTGCGGCTCAGGATGTCTTCCTGAATCTCGCGGCTCAGCTCGACGAAATAGGCGCTGTAGCCCGCGACGCGGACGAGCAGGCTCTTGTAGTCCTCAGGGGCCCGCTGCGCGCAGCGCAAAACCTCATGGCTGACCACATTGAACTGAATATGGAACACGTCGAGGTCGAGGAAGGTCTTCAGGAAGGCGGACAGGCGCCGCTTGCCTTCTTCCCCTGCGACCACGGCGGGGGTCAGCTTGATGTTCAGGAGCGTCCCGCCGTCGATGCAGTCGTGGGGCAGCTTGCCGAGCGACTGGAGGATCGCGGTTGGGCCGAGCCTGTCCATGCCCTGCGAGGGCGAACAGCCGTCCGCAAGAGGCTTGCCTGCCTTGCGTCCCGAAGGCAGGGCGGCGACGGACAGGCCCTGCGGCACGTTCGACGAGACGGGGTACAGCGCGGGCAGCTTGGGATTGCCGAGCTTGCCGCGGTAAGTGCCGATTTCCTTGATGATGGCGTCAAACAGCTTCGTCATATTGATGTCGGCCTCGTCGTTGTTGTTGCCCCACTTGGGCGCGTCCTCGATGAGCATACGGCGGATGTGCTCGCAGCCCTCAAAGTCGGCCCTGACCGCAGCGACAAGATCGGCCATTGAAATGCGCTTGTCCTCGAATACGATCTTCCGCACCGCCGTCACGGAATCCACGAAGTCCGCAAGGCCGTTGCCGTTCATGCCGGGGCCGGTGTTGAACTCGGCCCCGCCGTGGGTAAGGTCGCGGCCCTTTTCGATGCAGCCGGTGAGCAGCATGGAGGCCACGGGATTCGGCAGGTATTCGTAGTGCAGCTGTTCCAACAGGTTCTGAGACACGGAGAACTGGTGCAGCAGGAAACGCAATTGCTTGTATACGGCCTCCTCGAACTGCTCATAAGTCGTGAACGTCGAGGCGTCCCCGGTGTCCGCGCCGAGCTTCTTGCCGCTCTTGAGGTGTACGCCGTTGGTCAAGGCGAACTCCACCACGCTGCCGAGGTTGTAGTGCCCGGCCGAACTCCACTGGTAATGGCGTCCGGCAAGCTGCGCCTCCACGCACCCGATAGGCGCCCAGTCGCGGGCAAGGTGGGCGGGGATGCCCTTCTTAAGCAGCATCTTGTAGCCGACCTCGTCGCTGAAGATGGCCGGGAAACCGGATCCGGTCTGCACCAGCTCGGCAATCTTGAGGAAAAACTCCTCAGGATTCTTCTTGCTCAGACGCACGGACAACGAGGGCTGAACCATCTGTACGTCGATGCTCGCCTGCAGCATGAGGTAACTCAGTTCGTTGACGGCGTCGCGGCCATAGGTATCAAGGCCGCCCAGCGCGATGTTCTGGAAGGCGCAGAAACCTGAGTAGTGCTTCGCGGCGGGCTCGTTCCAGTACCAAATCTGCTCGCCGAACTTCACCCACAGGCTTTCGATGACTTCAAGGGCATCCTCATCGCTCAGGCCGCGTTCCCGATCCCTGCGGTAATAGGGGATCAGATACTGATCGAGCAGGCCCGGCGAATAGCCGCCCGCGTTGCCTTCGATAAAGAGGCCGACGAAGATGAAATAGGTAAGCTGCAAGGCTTCGTGCAGCGTATCCGGGGGATTGTGGGCGATCCGGCCGCACACGGCGGCGATGCGTTCGAGGTCACGGCGGCGGGCGTCGTCGGCCCCTTCCATGAGTTCGCGGGCCTTTTGGGCGTGGCGTTCGCACAAAAGGCTGAACCCTTCGCAGCAGATGATCACGGCCTGCCAAAAATCACGCTTTGAAAAATTCTCAATGTCGTTGAAGTCCAGCCCGGCGAGGTTTTCGGCGGCCTTGCGCTTAATCCCGTCGAAGCCGAGGGGCAGGACGAGCTGATGAAGGGCCGGAACCATGTCGCCGGGGGTACACTCGATCTTCACGTCGTTGTCGCAGATGCCGCCGACGGAGAACAGCTCATGGACATCCTTCGGGGCGCGCGCGTCCCAGAAATCCCGGAGCGTCTTGCCCTTCCAGTAGGGATAGATTTCCTCACGATAGAGCCGCTTCTGTTCTTCCGTGATCTGGTAGGGATCCTGCGGGCGTGTGCTCATCGTATCCAATTCGTTGTAGAACCAATTGTTCGAGAGCTCAGGATTCACATGGATGCTGCGCGCCACGGCCCCGGCGTTGCCGACGATGAGCTCGTCCGGCTGGATGGTGATGGTCTTGGTTTCGCAATGCCGCTTGAAGACCTTGGCCCGGCGGATGACCATCGGCTCACTTTCGGTTTCCTGAAACACGCGGGTCGCGGTCAGAGCGCCCTCGATGCAGACGCTCGGCTTGTGGGAAAAGAACTGCTTCTTGAGGCGCATGATCCGTTCGAGACGGGCTTCCTTGGTGAGAGACATCGTCATTCTCCTTTCATTTCAAGAGCTGCCGATCAGGCAACGCACAACACCTTCACATGACCCGCGTGCTCCCGGACGCGGCCGACGGCGGCGGCGACGGCGTCCCGGGCGGGGGGGGGGACATCGCCCAGAGCGTAACCGCGCCCGAGCATGTCATATTTGTTCTTGCCGAGGCGGTGGTAGGGCAGCAGCTCCAGATCGGCGATGCCCTCAAGCCCGGCTGCGAACGCGCCGTACCGATCGAGATGTTCTGGGGCGTCATTCAGGCCGGGAATGAGCGGAAGGCGCAGATGGATGCGTACGTTTCCGCCCTTTTCGCGGCCCAGACGCCGGATGTTGTCCAGAATCAGCGCATTGGGTTGACCAGTAAGCCGCCTGTGCGCCTCGTCGTCGAGGTGCTTCACGTCAAAAAAGATGTGATCCATCACGTCGGCAAGGGCCAGCAGGCGTTCGTACGGCGCAAACCCCGACGTTTCCATCGCCGTGTTGATGCCGAGCCTCCGACAGCGTTCCGCCAGTTCCACGGCGAATGCGGACTGCGACAGAACCTCCCCGCCGGAAAAGGTCACACCGCCCCCGGAGTTGCGGTAGAACAACATGTCGCCCTTGAGGATGTCGAAGACCTCTTCAACGGTATATTCGTTCCCGGCCATGACCAGCGCCTTTCCGGGACATTCGCGGGCACAAAGGCCGCAGTCGTCGCACAGCTCCCGGTCGATGACCGGCGCCTTCCCCGGTTCAAAGGCCACGGCCCCCTTCGGACACACCCGGGCACAAAGGCCGCAGCCGAGACAGTCGTCGGCCTTTTGCAGCAGTTCCTTCGGCATACGCTGCGTCGTCGGGTTGGAGCACCACAGGCAGCGCAGCGGACAGCCCTTGAAAAAGACCGTCGTCCGCATGCCGGGGCCGTCATGCAGGCAATAGTGCTGAATATTCTCGATAAGCGCCTTCATGCCGATACTCCTACAACGTCAGGCTGTCGTATTCTTCCCGGTGACGTTCGCGCAGCGCGTACAATTTGGCGATCTCGACGCTGCCGCGCCGCTCCACGTCCTTTGCGCATTCCAGCAGCACGTCCATGACCCGGACGGGACGGCGCAGGGACAGCAGCCAGCGGACGGTGACGGCAATGTCCTTAGGCTGGATCATCTCTTCAGGAGCCAGCGACGCCCCTTCGCCCGCGGCCATATCGGTATTCACCCAGCCGGGGCACAGAGTCGTGATCGCGATGCCCTTGGCTGAGAGGTCGCGGAACGCGGATTCGCCGAGCCCGACCAGCCCGAACTTGGAGGCCGAATAGCCGCCAAGATTGGCCACGGCGACCTTGCCGTTGCGCGAGGCCACATTGACGATATGGCCACCGCCCTGCCGTTCCATAATCGGCACGATTTCCTGCATGAACACGAAGGGCGCCCGCAGGTTGACCTCGAACAGCCGCGTGAACGTGGCGGCGTCCAGATCGAAAGTCCCCGGAATGCTGATCCCAGCCCCGTTGAACAGGAAATCGATCCGCCCGCAGTCCCCAAGGATATCCCTGACCACCGTGCGGATGGCGGCGACATCAGACACGTCGGCGGCATAGATGCCGGGAACAGTTTCGCCTTCGAGGGCGTGCGCCCGAACGAGTTCTTCCTTCGCGGCCTCAAGATTCCCACGATTGCGGGCGACAAGCTGAACCCGATAGCCCAGCGACGCTAGTTCGTGCGCAACGGCCTTGCCGATGCCTCGGCTGCCTCCGGTAACGACGGCGACGGGAGTCGGTTGCATACGCTTCTCCACTTTGGTTTGCGGTGAAGGCGGACGGCCTCAGGCGGCGGGTCCGTCGTTTTCCATAAAATGACAGGTGAACGATTTCCTGACGTACCCCTCGACGTGCCAGATCGTGTGCGCCCCATAGGGAATCACGAAACTGTCGCCGGGGGCCACGGTTACCTGCGAGCCGTCCTCATGTTCGATGACGGCCTCGCCTTCGAGGATGGTGCACATCTCAGTGCTCGGATGGGACATGATCTCGAAGGTTCCGCCTTCGCAGCTCCAGATGCCCGCGATCAGCTTGCCGGACGGATGGACGAAGCAACGCCACGTGTGCGTTACCGGATTCCCGGAAAGCGGATTGGGGGCGATGCCCTCAACGTGCTCCACGGCCCCCTCCGGGCCGAAGCGGACAATCGTTTTCATGGCGACCTCTTTTGTTCTTTTATTTAGAACTTTTTTCTATTTTTGTATACAGAGGCCGCTTTGTCAAGCTTCGGGCAAAAAAAACCGCCCTTGACGGGCGATTCAGGA
>URTO01000016.1 GCA_900550745.1 uncultured Desulfovibrio sp.
GGACAAGAGGGATTCGATAAAGCCAAAAGTATTAGGAGGGGAAAGGGGGAGGTTTGGAGGGGGGAAGGGGAAGCCCTTCTCCAGAAGGGTTCCCCTTCCCCTCTCCAATTTTTCCCCCTCAGCACTCCTAACGCGCTTCCCTCCACCACCACTGGGCACGCTGAACCAGCACGTTGACATCACCGCCCGCGGCGACGTTGAGGAATGAACGATACTGGCGGATGGACTCCTGACTCATGGGGTTGGCTTCAAAAAGCCACTCGAACAAGGGGGCGTCCTCGGTAAGGAGCTTGCGCGAGGCCTCCAGACGCCGCCTGAAGGAAGGCGTTATGAAAGGCAACAACTCCTCGTGCTCGGCAAGCGTCGCAAAATACGCCAGACTGGAAATAAAATTCAGCCCCTGAATCGACGCGGCGGCACTGTCATGGGCCTCGGCGGTCGAACGGAAGGCCGAGCACCCCATGTCTTTAAAAAGCCCCTCCACAAGGCCGATATGCGCCTCCGTCGCCGCAGCGCCCGGCGTAATGCAGACGCGGAGGTCGGACGGCTGCGGCTTTGGGCCGAAAAGCGGATGCGTACCCACTACCGGCCCGGCGTAGGCCCGCTCCATCTGGCCCAAAGGCTGCATCTTGACGGAAGTGATGTCCGCAAGGATCTGCCGGCCGTCCAGATGCGGTACGAGATGCGGCAATACTTCAGCCATAGCCCCGGCGGGGATGCACAGGAAAACGGCGTCCGCACCGGGCAGGGCCTCGGCGAAAACCTCATCGGTCAGCGGCAGATCCACCCCCGCCACCGTATGCCCCGCCGCGCTCCAGCGCGCGGACAGCAAAGCCCCCATCCGGCCCCGGCAGCCGACGATGACCAGACGCCGGGGCGTAAAACCACTTTCAGCCGTGTTGCCGCTCATGCCCGCACCTGTCCCCAGCATTCCCAAAAATTCGGGAACGATTTGCTCACGCAAGACGGATCGTCCAGCGTCAGACGCCCTCCCCGCAGTTCCAGCAGGGCCAAACTCATGGCGATACGGTGATCGCCGTGCGCCGAAAACGCAATGCCGTCAAGCGAATGCAGACGCGACGCCAAAGCGGGATCGCCGTGTATGGTCAGGCCGTCGTCGTGCTCGTCGCACCGGACGCCCACCTTGGACAATTCCTGAGCCGGAACCGCGATGCGGTCGCACTCCTTGATGCGCAGGTGTGCCGCGTTCCAGAGGCGGGTCGGGCCTGAAGCGTGCGCCGCCACCACAGCCACCGTGGGAACCAGATCCGGGCAGCGGCTCATATCCGCCACCACGCCGCGCAGATCCGAAGGGTGGACGGTCACCGCATCCGGCTCAATGTCGATCCGCGCGCCCATATCGCGGAGGATGTCCAGCATCACGCGATCGCCCTGCAGCGAATCCGCCCGCAGCCCTTCAATGCGTACGGGGCGGGGCCCGATGGCTCCGGCGGCAAGCAGGTAGGACGCGCCCGACCAGTCGCCTTCCACGGCGTAGCGTCCGGCGCGGTACATGGCCGGAACCATGCGGAAACGGACATTCCCCGGTTCGGCCTGCTCCAGCGTATGCCAGTCGACGGCGCTCCATACGCCGCCTTCCTTCCGCTCCACGGAGAACGGCACGCCGAAATTTTCCAGCGCCTGAAGGGTCAGGCCGACATAGGGCCAAGAAACGACCTTGCTGCCGCCGATATTGACGGTCAGGGGAGCACGCGCCAGCGGAGCCGCCAGCAGCACGCCCGAAAGGTACTGGCTCGACTCGTCCATGCCGATGCCCACTTCGCCGCCGTCCAGCCCGCGCGTCTTCAGGACGAAAGGCGGGAACCCCGGCTTCCCCTCGAAGGTGAAGGATACGCCGAGCGTCTCCAGAGCGGCGGTCAGTTCCCCAATGGGCCGTTCGTGCATGCGGGGCGCGCCGTGGATGCGGAAACGCCCCATCCCGGCGGCGAGCACGGCGGTCAGCAGCCGGCAGGTCGTGCCGGATTCGTGCACGTCGCAGGACAGCGGATCCACCGAGCCGCCGTGCGGCTGCCCGCCCACGCCGGAAATCGCGTATTCGCCCTCCCCGGTGCGGACGATGCCCGCCCCGGCCCCCTTGAGGATCGCCATCGTGCGTTCCAAATCCTTGCTTTCGAGCACGCGGCTCACCACGGAATCCCCCTGAGCGAGGGCCGCGCCCATAACCATGCGATGCGATACCGACTTCGACGCCGGGGCCTGTACTGTGATCATCACTCCAACCCGCTTGCTGCTGATGAAAAAACAAAAAGGGCCGCGAACACTCCGTTCGCGGCCCCCCAATCAACGCTTGTCCTGACGCTACACCGTCAGACGCACGCCTCAACGCCGCTTCTGCCCCTAAAGTAATAGTAATAGCAAAGACCCCAGTTCATGGGGGCTTCACTCAGGGAAAGGGCGGCGTTCAACGAAAACATCTGTCGGTTCCTTTGTGTAAAAAACGTGGGGTTCACCCTAAGACCAACGCGGCGGGAATGTCAAGTTCCGGTTCCGCGACAGTGGGAAGCCCCCAGAGATTTCTTTTTCCTATATCTTCCACTCTGACCAGTGCCCGGCATCGGCGATGCGCCGCATGGCTTTTCGCGTGTTCTCATGGGAGCCGAACGCCGTAAGTCGGAAATAGCCTTCACCGCTTGGGCCGAACCCCACGCCGGGAGTCCCCACTATGCCGAAACGGTTCAAAAGCGCCTCAAAAAAACGCCACGAATCCATGCCGCCCGGCGTCTTCAGCCAGATATACGGAGCATTCACGCCGCCATAAACGTCCAGCCCCGCCGCCTCCAGCCCGCTGCGGATGGCCGAGGCGTTTTCCATGTAATAGCCCACATTGTCGCGTACATCCCGCCGCCCTTCGGGTGAATAGACGGCTTCGGCGGCGCGCTGCACGATGTAGGGGCAACCGTTGTACTTGGTCGTCTGGCGGCGGTTCCACAGCGGCTTGAGGGGCAGCATCCGGCCATCGGCGGCGCGCGCCTTTACGGTTTCGGGAACCACCACATACCCGCAGCGCAGCCCGGTAAACCCGGCGGGCTTGGAGAAACTGCGGAACTCCACGGCCACCTCTTTGGCTCCCTCCAGCTCATAAATGCTGTGGGGGATGCCGTCCTCCCGAATATAGGCCTCATACGCCGCATCGAACAGGATAACGCACTGATTGCCGCGTGCGTAGTCAACCCAGCGCTGCAACTCGGAACGGCTCAAGGCCGTGCCTGTGGGGTTGTTCGGCAGGCACAGGTAGATGACGTCGGGCCGCTTCAGAGGCAGGGCCGGAACAAAGCCGTTTTCAGCCGAGCAGGGCAGATAGACGATGCCCGACCAGCTCCCTTTTCCATCAAATATTCCGGCGCGGCCTCCCATCACATTGGAATCCACATACACCGGGTATACGGGGTCGGTCACGGCGATGGCATTCCCGCGCCCGAACAATTCCTGAAAATTGCCGAGATCACACTTCGCCCCGTCGCTGACGAAAATGTCATCGGGATCGATCTCCACGCCACGAGACGCGAAATCCCCTTGCGCGATGGCCTCGCGCAGGAAGCGGTAACCTTGTTCCGGACCATAACCCCGAAAGCCCTCCGCGGTCGCCTGCTCATCCACGGCCTTATGCAGCGCCTTGATGACGGACGGCGGCAGAGGACGGGTCACGTCACCGATCCCGAGGCGGATGAGCTCCATTTCAGGGTGATTTTCCTTAAACGCATTCACCTTGTGCGCGATATCGGCAAAAAGATAGCTGCCCGGCAACTTGAGATAGTCATCGTTGATCTGTGCCATTTGGTATTCTCCTGAATAAACTAAAAAACTTCCACAAGGACATCGCCGCCAAAGCCCCTCCTCCCGCATCTCCCCAATAGAAAAAACGAAAGTCTTTGGAGAGGGTGGGGGGAGGTTTGGAGGGGGCGGGAGAAGCCTTTCTTCAGAAAGGTTCTTCCCCCTCCAAGGGCTCTAGCCCAGCCATTCCCCTGTAAACACCGTCACCGCGCCGCCGGTCATGAAGACATGGTTGGTGGCCTCATCCCATTCGATGTCGAGCTCACCGCCAAGGAGCTCCATGCGCACCTTGCGCTCGGTATTGCCGGTCAATACGGCGGCGACCACGGACGCGCACGCCCCAGTGCCGCAGGCAAGGGTTTCGCCCGCGCCGCGCTCCCAAACCCGCATCTTCAAGTGATGCCTATCGACGACCTCCACGAACTCGGTGTTCGTGCGCCGGGGAAACAAGGGGTGATGCTCAAACTGCGGCCCGATGCCGGGCAAATCCAACTTGTCGATGCCATGCATGAAAACGACGGCGTGCGGATTGCCCATCGAAACCGCCGTGACGTTCCAGACGCGGCCCTGTACCCGCAGAGGCCGGTTAATGAAATCCTCGCCGGGTTCGCTCACCGGGATATCCTTGGGGGCGAGGCGGGGTTCCCCCATATCCACCGTCACCGCTTCCACTTTTCCGCCGGAGACATGAAGCCGGAGCGTCAAAACGCCCGCCAGCGTCTCGATGCGGACCCGTTCCTTATCCGTATGCCCGTTGTCGTAGACGTACTTGCCTACGCAGCGGATGCCGTTGCCGCACATCTCGGCCTCCGAGCCGTCCGCATTGAACATCCGCATCCGAAAATCCGCCGCACCGGGATCGGAGGGAGGGCAAATGAGAATGAGCCCGTCGCTGCCTACGCCAAAGTGCCGATCGCTGATGCGGCGGGCCAGCGCTTCCGGGCTTGGAATGGGCGCCTTGAGCGCATCCATATACACGTAATCGTTTCCGGCAGCCTGCATCTTGGTAAACCGCATTGTCTTTTCCCCTATCGTTGAAAACCGCCCCCAGCGCCGTTCCACAGAAAAAACGGGCGGGGCCTCCAACAGGCGCATAACGGGCGCCCTCCTCACCTCAACGGAACAACCATATGGAACAGTTTGAAATCGGGGCGCATCCCCCTTCGGCGGATGAACCTTTCCGGAAACCGAAGTCCGATATGTGACTTGCTTTTTTCGTCCAGTACGGGTATTCAAACCCTGTCCTGAAAATGTTTCAGGGTGGGAGTAGAGAGGCAGTCTTTTTCTTCGGAAAGAGGCTGCCTCTCTCGTTTCCGGCGGCTGGGCCGGAAAAAGGGAAGCCCTTCCCGGAAAGGCTTCCCTCTCTCCCGTTCCCTCCGGCAAAGCGACATACTGCACACGGAGCCGCCACCGGAGAACAGGGCGCCATACCCAAACAGGCCCCAGCGGGATATTTTCAGCAAGCGGCGGGACAGCCCCCCCGCCAGCCCCGGAAAGCGGAGAAGCGCCCTTCCCTGAAGCCTAGTGGAGCCACAGCAGTTCGGCGTAGCTCGGCAGCGGCCAGTCATGGCTGGCGCACAGGCATTCCAGCGCATCGGCATGGCTGCGGCATGCATTCATGGCCGGGAGCACGGTGTCACGGGCATAGGCGGCGCGCGCCAGCGCCGTGCCGCCGAAATCGGCGTTGACGGCGGCTTCAAGGGTGTCCAGAGCGGACATCAGGCCGCACACCTGCTCGCGTACCCGTACAAAATACGCCTTTTCCTCCGCCGCATCGTCCACAAGGGCCGCTGCGGACGAAGCCGCTTTCGCCAAACGGGTCTGATACGCCAAGGCGACGGGCAGGATGCGGGTACGCCCAAGCTTCAATGCGGTATGCCCTTCGATTGATACGCTGTGCGTGTAGTTCTCCAGCAAAATTTCCTGCCGGGACAGCATTTCCCTTGGGCTCAGGACGCCGTGGCGTTCAAAAACAGCCATCACATCCTTGTCGCTGTAGTGGGCAAGGGCCGCCACGGTGTCCTTGAGGTTCGGCAGCCCGCGCTTTTCAGCCTCGGCAAGCCACTCGTCGCTGTACCCGTTGCCGTCGAATACGATGGGCATGTGCTCGGCGAACAGCTTGGCGAGCAGGCCCTGAATGGCGGCGTTGAGCGGCGTCCCTTGGGCAAGCTCGGCTTCCAGCATGGAGGCGATGTCGTCCAGCGCGCAGGCCATAGCCGCATTCAGGGCAATATTTGCCGTGGCGATGTTTTGGGAGGAGCCGAGGGCGCGGAATTCAAACTTGTTGCCGGTGAACGCGAACGGGCTGGTCCGGTTGCGGTCGGACAGATCGCGCGGGATGTTCGGCAACACGGAAACGCCTATCTGGAGCGGTTCCGAGCAGCCTCCGGCGGCCTCTTTCCCGTAGGCGATGGCACGGATGATCGCGGAGAGGCTGTCCCCAAGATACACGGACAACACGGCGGGCGGCGCTTCGTTGGCGCCCAGGCGGTGATCGTTGCTGGCCCCGATGATGCCGAGGCGCAGGTTGATGCCGTGCTTGTGCACGGCGCGCAGGACGGCGGCGAGGAAGATGAGGAACTGGGCGTTCTTCATCGGGGTTTCGCCGGGATTCAGCAGGTTGTGGCCGTCGGAATCGCACAGCGACCAGTTGTTGTGCTTGCCCGATCCGTTGACGCCCGCAAACGGCTTTTCGTGCAGCAGGCAAACGTAGCCATGCCTCCGGGCCGTGCGGCGCATCACTTCCATCGTCAGCATGTTATGATCCGTGGCGATGTTCACATCCTCGTACACGGGAGCGATCTCAAACTGGCCGGGAGCCACTTCGTTGTGGCGGGTGTGCGCGGGGATGCCGAGCGCGAAAAGGCGCTGCTCCACATCCTGCATGTAGGCCAGAACCCGGCTGGGGATGCTGCCGAAGTAGTGATCCTCCATTTCCTGCCCCTTGGCGGGCTTTGCGCCGTAAAGGGTGCGCCCGCACATCATGAGGTCGGGCCGCTGGACATAGAGGCGCCGATCGACAAGGAAATATTCCTGCTCGGAACCCACCATCGCCTGAACGCCGGTAGCCGTCGTATTGCCGAGCAGACGGAGGATGCGCAGGGCCTGTGCGGAAACGGCCTCCACAGAGCGCATCAGCGGGGTTTTGCGGTCAAGGGCCTCACCCGTGTAGGAATAGAACACCGTGGGGATGTACAGCGTCTTGCGCCCGTACTCGTCGCCAAGCAGGAATACCGGCGAGGTAGGGTCCCACGCCGTGTAGCCGCGGGCCTCAAACGTCGAACGGATGCCGCCGGACGGGAAGGAAGAAGCGTCCGGCTCACCCTTGATGAGCATTTTCCCGGAAAACTCGCCGAACACCTGCCCGTCCGCCGTGGGAGACAGAAAGGCGTCGTGCTTTTCAGCGGTCAGCCCGGTCATGGGCTGGAACCAGTGGGTGTAATGCGTAGCGCCATGTTCGAGAGCCCAATCCTTCATGGCCCCGGCGATGATGTCGGCATCGGCAGGATCGAGCGGGGTGCGGTGGGTCATGGTCCGCATGAGGCGGTCATACACCTCGCGCGGGAGCCGTTGGCGCATGACGCGCGTGTTGAAGACATCGCAGCCATACCCGCTGGCAAGAGCCTTGCCCTGTTCCGAAGCCGGAAGGGGCGCGACAGGCTGGGCCGTGGAAATATGATCAAGGGCTGTTTCACGGACGGTGGAACTCATGAACTCACTCCTCGAATAAGGTTGATGCCCGGATAAAAGCAAAATCGGGGCCAACATCCTCAAAGTGCGGGCGGAATCCATGCCACTCAATCAATATACTGAAATTACAAGATTATTTTATACACACCCTGAAACAGGATTCCGTTTGCCCCTCCCCTAGAAAATGAGAAGCAAGGCGCTCATGAAAGATCCTACCTTTATGTAGAATTTATTTATTTCTTTGATTTCATAGATTTTTTATCCTAACCCCTTCCTCCCGTCCGCCAGAGCCCACTCCTTGAACGCCCAATCAAATGGAATTCCGTGGGGTTTTCACAAAAAAGACCTTTTTGTAGAAAATACCCATCAATCTACATTTTTGTAGATTAATGCCATTGTGCCAGTGCAAAGCATGCCGCCCCTTCGGAGAGGCAACGCGCGGGCACAACCCGCCCGGCATACCAACCATAAAAGGAGAGGATGGAACCTTTTCGCCTAAGCCCTGTAAAAAGGTTCCCTTTTACAGGGGTTAGGTGAAGAGGCCACGCCATTTGGAGGCGGCTCCCGCCAATATCCTTGCGGCACAAAAAAAGGAGGGAACCGAAGTTCCCTCCCGTGAAAGGCATGATGGGCAATGGCTATTTCGCGTAGCCGACGGCCCGGCGCTCACGGATGACCGTAACGCGGATCTGTCCGGGATAAGTGAGGTTTTCCTCAATTTTTCCGGTAATGCCCTTACAGAGCATGTACGTCTGATCGTCGTCCACGTTTTCGGAATTGACCATGACGCGGATTTCGCGCCCGGCCTGGATGGCGTACGCTTTGGATACGCCGTCGAATTCGGAAGCGATGTTTTCCAAGTCCTCAAGGCGCTTGACGTAGCTTTCCAAGAGTTCCTTGCGCGCGCCGGGACGGGCCCCGGAAAGGGAGTCCGCGGCCTGCACCAGCACGGCCAGCGCGGTTTCAGGACGCTGATCCTCATGGTGCGCGGCGATGGCGTGCAGGATTTCCTTGCTTTCGTTGTACTTTTTGGCGAGATCCGCGCCGATGAGCGCGTGCGGGCCTTCGACCTCGTGGTCGACGGCTTTGCCGATGTCGTGCAGTAGGCCGGCACGCTTGGCTTTTTTGATGTCCATGCCGAGCTCGGCGGCCATCATGCCGCACAGGGCGGAAACTTCCAGCGAATGCTGGAGCACGTTCTGCGTGAAGCTGGTACGGTAGCGGAGCTGGCCCAGAAAGCGGACGAGTTCGGGATGGATGCCGTGTACGCCCGCGTCGAACGTGGCCTGTTCGCCCACTTCGCGGATCTGCACTTCAAGCTCCTGCTCGCATTTGTGGACGACATCCTCAATGCGGGCCGGATGGATGCGCCCGTCCTGAATGAGGCGCTCAAGGGCCATCTTGGCGACTTGGCGGCGCAGGGGGCTGTATGCGGACAGGATGACCGTTTCGGGGGTATCGTCGATGATGAGATCAACGCCGGTAGCCGCTTCCAAAGCGCGGATATTGCGCCCTTCGCGGCCGATGATGCGGCCTTTCATGTCTTCGCTGGGCAGGGTCACGGCGGTGACGGTATGTTCGCCCACATAATCGCCCGCATAGCGCTGGATGGAACAGGCGATGATTTCCTTCGCCTTGCGGTCTGCGGTTTCGCGGGCTTCGGCCTCAATGAGGCGCATCATCTTGGCGGCCTCGTGGCGGGTGCGGGACTCGATTTCCGCAAAAAGCCGCTGCCGGGCCTCCTCAGCGGTCAGGCCGGAGACTTCCTGCAGACGGTGTTCCTGCTCGTCGATGCGTTCGTTGAGCGTTTCCTCAAGCTCGGCAAGCTTCCGCTCCTTTTTGGCGAGATCCTTTTCGACGCTCAAGAGTTCGTGTTCTTTTTCGGTCGCTTTTTCAAGCTTTTCCTCAAGCCGCTCTCCCTGCTCCTGAAGCTTACGGTCACGGGCCTTCAGCTCGCGCTCGCGTTCCTTGAACTCGTGCTCAAGTTCGCGCTTCTGGTTGAACAGCTCGTCCTGCCCCTGAAGGAGGATTTCCTTCTTCTGCGCCTGGGCTTCCTTGCGGGATTCTTCGACTATGCGGGTCGCCAACTCGGTAGCGTCGCCAATCCGCTTGGCATTGAGGTGCTTATTGAGATAAAAGCCTACGCCCCCGCTGACGCATATCGCCGCAAGGACGCTCAAGGCGGTAAAAAGTTCCATAAATCCCCTCCCTTTATAGTGTCGGGCCGAAGCCCGTTTATGCGATGTCACGAAGCTGCCGGCAAACAGCATCGTCCAAGACATGGGGAGGACATTCTAATGGGAAACGAGGAAGACAACACGATCCGCACAATGGAAAAGACGGATCTGTATAAGCGGCGTCCCAGAACAGAACACCAGAAATGACCCCAGAGCGCCGTGTCAGAATACCGGTGCGGAACCTGGTCTCCCAGGGGGGTGCCTTGGACAGATCTTCAGACTTCCCGACACGTCGGGCATGCACACCAATCTCTCGCTCGGCTCCCAATTTCTTAAGCTTGTGAGGTCAGCACCAATAGGCGGATCACGAACGCTCCAGGGAACATTTTGCCAACAAATTAATCCGTTTTCTCTATAAGCTCCAGCAAGTTGGCGAGGCGGGTCTCCACTCCGTCAAGCTGCTGCTGTGTTTGCAACAAGTCGTCTGCAACTCCCAAAACCAGAAGCGTCAGCAGTTTTTCCCTGCCGAACTGCCCTCCTTGGTTTTTCAATCTCTCATACTGCTTCTCGACGAAGGCCTGAGCCCGCTCGACACGGGCGGAATCGGCATTCGTGCGGAAGGAAATGTCCATGCCGAGGACATTGAGCTGAAAGCTGTGCATACGGGTATCGGTCGGTTACGCTTCGGCCGTAAACTCGCGAATTGTCGAGAGCAACGTGTCGATGCGGCCGTTAATCTCTTCCTTGGTGTGCTGCTCCTGCTCCAAAGACTCCTTCAGAGTCTTGTTCTCCTCGTCGAGAGCGTTTACTTTTTCCTGCAAGGTCTTGTTTTCCTCGCGAAGGGTATCAATCTGGCCGAGAAGCTCAACCACGCGGGTTTCCAAGAGATCAAAAAGTTCCATGCGAAGACTCTACTCTTTTTGCCGTTTCATGGCAAGATTGAGGGTGAGAAGAAAAGGGTACGATACAGTTTTCGCAAAAGCGGCCGCTGTGCCGACGGCAGCGCCGGAGGCCGCCTTTTCGGGAATACGCGCATCAAATCCGTTTGTCATAATCCGGAGATGTTCTTTTTTTTAGTAACGGAATATCCACAGTTCTTCAAGACGCTGGAAGCCTTGTTCCCGCATTACCCGCCGAATGCCGCTCCCCTGAGCGGCATCTCCCGGCGCAATCCTCTGATATAACCCCTGAAACGCACCTATTTGCGGCGCATATTCGTCTGCTTTCCGCGCGCGACGGCCAGATTGCCGTCCGGCACGTCCTTCGTGATGACCGACCCCGCGCCCACGAGCGCCTCAGCGCCCACGGTGACCGGGGCCACCAACGCGGTGTTGCTGCCGATGAACGCGTGCTCGCCGATGACGGTTTTATGTTTATTCACGCCGTCATAGTTGCAGGTAATCGTCCCCGCCCCGATGTTCGCCCGCGCGCCGACCTCAGCATCCCCCAAATAGGTCAGGTGGTTGGCCTTGGCCCCTTCACAGAGGCGCGCCTTCTTCATCTCCACAAAATTGCCCATATGCGCGCCGCGTTCCATCACCGCACCGGGGCGGAGCCGCGCATACGGCCCCACGAGGCAGTCCGGCCCGACTTCGGCGTGATCCATGTGCGAGAAGGAATGCACCACCGCGCCGCTTTCCACGCGGCTGTCCCGGATCACGCAGTGCGATTCGATGACGGCGCCTGAGGCGATGTGCGTATGCCCGTACAATTCACAGGGGCCGAACAGTTCCGCGCCCGGCTCCACGGTCACATACGGCCCCATGCGGATCATCTCCGGGCCGTGCATGACCACGCCGGCCGCCAGCCGTTCCCCCACGATGGCGCGCCGCCGCAGTTCCTCGGATGCCGCCAGTTCCGCAGGGTTGTTGATCCCCAGCAAATTCGGGTCGCTGCCGCAGGACAGCCCGCGTACGGACATGCCTTCGGCTACGGCCATGCCCACAAGGTCGGTGATGTAATATTCGCCGCTCTTGTTCTCGTTGCCGAGCTTCGGGACAAGGGTTTCCACGGCTTCAAGGTTCAGCATGTAGATCCCGGCGTTGATCTCGCCGGTCGGCTCCCCGTGGACGGCGGCATCAAAATCCTTCGCTTCCACGATGGCACGCAACTCCCCGTTCTGGCGGACGATGCGGCCATACGCGCCGGGGTTTTCCAGCGTCAGCGTCGCCACGGAGACATCCGCGCCTTCCGCATAGAACATAAAGTCGCGCAGCGTATCCGTCGTAATCAGCGGGGTATCCCCGTTGACCACAAGCACTTTCCTCATGCCCGCCCGTTTCAGTTCCGGCAGGGCGACCATCAGGGCGTGCCCGGTGCCGAGCTGCTCCTTCTGCTCCACGAAACGCAGCTCGCGGCCCGCGAACGCCGCCCGCACCATATCCGCCTCATGCCCGATGACGGCCCATACCGCCTCTCCGAACAGGGGCCGCAAGGCTTCCGCCACATGCCCAAGCAGGGGTTCGCCCAAAATGGTGTGCAGCACCTTGGGCTTTTTGGAGTGCATACGGGTGCCTTTGCCCGCCGCAAGGATCAGGGCGCAGCAGGAAGAGGAAAACGCGCTGGAATCGGACATCATATCACCTCATGCGTATCTTTCGCTCCGGGACGCCCCCGGCGCGGCATCGTCTCAAATGTTCCCGCCACGCGGACGGAGGGCGTCCATACGGCGGCATGGCCTTACAGTACGCTACAACTCATACGCTTTACAAGCTCCCGCTCCCTGCGTTAGAGCAAGTGGCCTTTGGAACATTCTGGAAGAATTGGGAAAGGAAACTTTTTCAAGAAAAGCGTTTCCCTCCCGCAAGCCTGTCAAAACGCGCCCCTCCCTTCCCCAAGCCATCCGCGTTTATCGCCCCCTGCCCGCAGCGTTCCCCTCAAAGCGGGCCCGTTTGGAAGGGCGCGCCGTTCAAAGGCCCTTTTTCCAACACCAGCCAAGGCTCAACGACGCCTTTTCAGGACAGCATATGACCAGCAATACCGATTCTTCGGCCCTTGTCATTTTTTCCGGCGGGCAGGACTCCGCAACCTGCCTCGGATGGGCCCTCAACCGTTTCGAGCACGTCTTTACGGTCGGTTTCGACTACGGGCAGCGGCATCATGTGGAAATGGAATGCCGCCGGAACGTACTGGAGGCCGTCCGTTCGGACGCCTCCCTGCCCGCATCGTGGGCCGGCAGGCTCGGCGGGGATACCCTGCTCAGCCTTGGCCTGTTCAACCAGATCGGCGAGACGGCCATGACCAGCGATATGGAAATCGCATTCAATGAGCAGGGCATCCCCAATACGTTCGTGCCGGGCCGCAACCTCGTATTCCTCACCGCCGCCGCTGCGCTGGCGTGGCGCAAGGGCATCCGGCATCTGGTGATGGGCGTCTGCGAAACCGATTTCTCCGGCTATCCCGACTGCCGCGACGATACGATCAAGGCCATGCAGGTGGCGCTCAACCTCGGCATGGACGCCCGTTTCGTCGTGCATACCCCCCTGATGTGGCTGGACAAGGCCCGCACATGGACACTCGCCGAGCAGGAAGGCGGCGCGCCTTTTGTGGAGTGCGTCCGCACCGTGACGCACACCTGCTACATCGGGGATCGCGGCGAGCTGCACCCGTGGGGCTACGGCTGCGGCGAGTGCCCCGCCTGCAAGCTGCGCGAGCACGGGTGGAAAGGGTATGTGGAAGGGAAGTAAGTGAATCGAGGAAGGGAAGGGCACCCTTTTGAAAAAGGGCTGCCCTTCCCCTCCCCGAACCCCTCCC
>URTO01000017.1 GCA_900550745.1 uncultured Desulfovibrio sp.
CCTCCGGCGGTTAAAGGAGCATACTTCTCTTTATCAACCGTTAACTTGAACAGAGCCAAAAAATAACAACACGGCCCAGGGCCTGTTCACGCAAAAAGAAAAGGCTGTGTTCTAGAAAATGGTTGATGCTTTTTTCCTTGAAGTTCCACAGGGATAACCGACAAAATGCCTCAGCCATGAACTCCACCAAGGGGAAAGCTGGAGAAAAGGCTGTATGTTCACAGTGCTGTGGAGATGAAACAACCACATGCCATGACAGAGCCTTTTGCAAATGGTTACCCTCAATTCGGGCGATGCCGCATCTTTCGTCAATCACATTCAATCATTGAAAAAATTCAGTATAGCGTAAACACGCCCTAGGCGGAAGGCTGCCCTTCCGCCGCTGCCTCCAGCGCCGCCACGCGGGACTTGAGGGCCTCCAGTTCCGTTTGCAGGGACTGCACCGCGTTGGACGGCTCCCAGTTGCCGTTGTCGGCGTTCCACACGGGGACGGCCCCCTCCGTGCGGATCCGGTTGTCCATCAGCGGGAGCAGCTTCCCAAGCCACGCATTGAGGCGCTGCATGTTCGCCGTCACGATGGCGTTCCAGCCTTGCTGCCCATAAGTGATCGTCTCAAGCCCGGTCGGGGTCAAACTCGCCATTGCGTCTTCTCCTTGCTTGTCTTATCGGGCCGCCCCTCAGGAACCGCAGGGCCGGACGGCCCGGAACTCCGGCCACGGGGAACAGGCCGTTGCCTTCTTATCCATTGGAATGCCCGGTTCAGGCCACATATTCCCCGTCCTGCGCTTCCACGGTGACGGATGCCGCCGGGGAAACATACCCAAGCTGCCGCGCAGTCACGGACAGCGTGAAGCGCCCCGGACGCGTGAGGGTGATGGACGTGCCGTTGACCGCATAGTCCTCGCCCGCCGCCGTAAGGACGAAATCCCCGGAGAACCCGGCGGGCACCGGCTCGTTCCCGTTCTCGGTGCGCGTCCCGGCCCCGCCGAAAGCGACGTCCACCGGGCTCCAGCTTACGGCGACGGAATCCCCCGTGCGCACCGCCCGCAGCCCGGCGACGGGCCACGGGAACATCGCCTTTCCGGTCACGGCGAAAGGCAGGCCATCCACCCGATCCGCGCCAAGCACCTCATCTCCCGAAACAGGCCGCAGCTTGACGGCATGGGTGCCTATGGGCAGCCCCTGCACCGCATTTTCCTCGCCCGGATGCCGGAATACCCAGATCGCCGCCCCCGCCGCATGCGTCTGGATGGGCGTATTCATGTACCCCCGCACCACGCCGGAGAGCCGGGTCGTCTCCGGGCCTTCAAGCACGACCGTCTGGAACAGCATCAGCTCATCATCGACGAGCGCCATGCGCCGCGCCCCGAACAGTTCCGCCCGGCTGACCGGGCCGAAGGACGGATCTTCCTTATAGGGCCGGTACAGCAGCCCCCGCGTGTCGTCCACGGCGAGCGTATCCGCCGGGTACGCCTCGGCAAGCGCCCCGTACTGCGCCCACGGAGCCGAAAGCAGCCCAACGGGGCTGTAGTCGGCGTTCGTGGCGGAACGCTCCACGAGTAGCCCTTCCTCGGAAAGCAGCTCCCGCGCCGCCAGCACGAGAACCGTGGGTTCGGAGCCCGTTTCCGGGTTCCGCGGCAGCTCGAAAAGCCGCATATGCCGCAGGGGAACCGGCGAGAGATCCGGGGCCGACCACGGTGGGATGCCTGTGACCGGCGGGTACACGGCGGGCGGTGGGGCCATCGGATCGGGCAGGGGTTCCCCCGGAGGCACGAATGTCCCGGACAGCCGTTCCACAACCTGCTTGGCCTGAATCGAGATGCGGTTTTCGGACAGGTTCCCGCGCACGACTTCCAGCACGCGCACCCGTACCCCGGAAAGGCCGAAACGCGGGTGCGTGATCTCAAGGATCTGCCCCTGCTCGATGTGGGCATAATCACGCGGCACGTCGAACGAAAACGAGGCCGCCGGGTAGGACTCCACGTCCCGCAGCTCCTCAATGCGCCGCTGCGCCGCGCTGCGGTCGGTAAAGGCGGTCAGATCCACGCTCTTCTTGCGCCGCAGCCCAAGGAGCTGGATGGAAGCCGCGTTGTTGGCGGTCACGGCGCGCTCGGAATAGTCCTGCGCCGCGTCGGTGAACTTGCCGGAAAGATCGTTCCATGTCGTATCCCACGCCGCCCGCTTGAAGGAGAAAGAGCCTTCCAGAAAATCGCCTTCGCCGAGCACCGCCGAGGGCGCCGCGTCAGGATCGGGGGCCCGCAGGGACAGCGTCCCGTCGGCCCGCTCGACGAGCCAGCCGCCCACGAACCCAAGCACCTGCATGATGTGCTCGCGTACGGGTTTCTGGCGCGAGAACACGATGTTCAGGCCATAGCCCTTCTGCGCCCAGAACGACGCGGCGGCGGAAAAGCTCGGCTTGTCGATGGAAGGCCACGAGGCCCCGGCGTCAAGGAGCAGTTGGAGGATGATCGCCGCCGGGTTCACGCCGTTGGACAGGATGGCGTGCTCCAGCGGGATATCCCCGCAGAACCGCACCACGTAATGCAGCGTCGGCATCATGGACACGTTGAAGCCCAGATAGAACTGCCGGAGCCAGACATGGGCCACTCCGGGGAGGCGGCTGGCGTACGGCCCGGCCTGCGCGGGATAAAACGCGCCCGTGCCGTCGTTCCAGACCTGCTCGGCGCACGGGATGGCCCCGCCCTGTTCCGTGAGCAACCGATCATCCTGATAGACGCCGACAAGTTCCAGCGGGCCCATGCCGATGCCCTGCCACACGTCCATGCGGTAGTGGTAGCCTTGCAGCACCTTCTGCTTTTTCTTTTTGCCGCCCTTGCCGCCCACGGCGGTTTCCTCATACTCCGGCTCGCTGGAAAGATTGCCGTAGTACAGCAGGTTTCCCGGCAGCCTGACGGTGCCGAACACGCGGGGGATGACCGTCCCTTCCTCAGCCGTGGTCAGGCGGAAGGCGTCGAGGTTGGCCGGGGCCATGTCCGCCCCCTTCATGGAGCGCGGCCCCTTGGCGAACAGCGCCGTCGCCACGGTCGCCCCGATGGTCACGGCGGCGATGGCAAGCCCTACGCCCATGCGCCCGCCCCCGTTTCAGCGGCGACGATGCGGAAATGCCGGGTCATGCGCCGCAGCCACCAGTTTCCGAGCGGCGTAAACGACACGCCCCTGCCGTTGATGGCGTGCAGCATCTGGAACCCGCCGCCGCTACAGGGCCAGGCCAGCCCGCAATGGTTGGTCACGCGGCGCTCCGTGGTGGAAAACGCCAGCCAGTCGCCCCGCAGAAGCGGCGCATCCACAGGCAGGGAAGCCATCCCCAGCCCCGGACGCAAACAGTCGCGCATGTGCCTGTGGCTGGCCTCCAGCACGTATTCGTCCCGCGTATGCTCGTGCCAGTCGCGGGGGTAATAGCCGTACTCCAGACGGGTCAGCAGCCCGGCATCCAGCAGCGCCTGCCCGACGAACAGCGTGCAGTCCGCGCCGCGCCCCTTGCACCGCTGCAAATGCCTGTAGGGTGTCCCGATCCATGACTCCGCCTCAGCGCGGAAGGCTTCCCACGCGGCCTCGTTGCCGAAATAGTCCATAACGATCCTCCCTCTGGAAACGGAAAAGAAGCGCCTTCCCCTGAAGGCCCCCTCCGGCTTCCTATTTGAATCCCCAAACGGCGGGGTTCCGGCTTGGGATGGAGGCGCAGCCGCCGAACCGGGCGGAATTGCCGAAGCGATCCCGGCAGGTGGCGGGCGAGCCGTCGCATCCGGGGTATGCCGTCACGGTTCCGCCGTTGCCCACACGGGAATCGAAGGGCAGCTGAAGCGTGATCGTGTCCCCGACATGCGCGACGATGAACCGGAAATCCCCTCCCGCCGCCGCGTACCCGCGCGTGAAATACCCATCAGGGTACGCGGCGAAGGACGGCGACGTCAGCAGATGCCCGTCCACGGACACGGACGCCGCCACGCCCCATGACTGCGCCGCCAGCCCGCACCCGGAATCGAACAGCACGAACTGGCACTGCCCCGAATAGATCATGCGGGGCAGCATGGCATCGAGGATGCAGCTTGACGAAAGGCAGTTGACCGAAACCTGCGCGGCGTCCGCGCCGGGGATCACCTCCAGCACCACGCCGCCGAAAACCTGCACCGTGCCCCCGCCCTCAGGTTCGTGCTCATAAATGTTCACCCGCGTCGGCAGGATGGGCAGCGAAGCCAGATACCGGGTGAGCAGCGTATCCATGCACGCCGTCAGCGTCACCGTGGCGGCCTTGCCGTCCACGCTGCCCCGCAGTTCGCCGCGCTCGATGGCGGCGGGCGTCCATTCCGCCCCACGCCACAGGACGGGTTCCCGCGAGGTCGTGAGCGTATGCACGGTGTCGGCTATGATTTCATAAAGTTCTACAATCTGAGGCAATTCTGTACGCATCAGCTTTCCTCCGGCAGGGTGTGGAACGACAGCTCGCACCGGGAAACCCCGGCGGATTCGTGCCGGACGGTTACGCAGTCCGTATCCAAACGGGCGTAATACTCCCGCCCCACCCGTGAAGACGGGGGTACGGCCACGCCGGGCTCGGAATCGAGGTGCAGGGCCAGTTCGCCCACGCCCGCATCTTCCACGGCCACAAGGCGGCGGTTCAGGACATCCCCGCCCGGCAAGGCGATCCACAGCCGCTGGTTGGGGATGAAGCCGTCCTTTGCGCCGTTGTCCAACACGTACAGGATCGCCTTGTCCGCCGCGGCCCCGCGGGTCAGGGTAAAACACCGGCGCGGATCGCGCACCAGCAGGGCTTTCCACCGTCCCCGCAGGGCTGTGGCCCGATCCAGCAGCCCGGCGAGCTCCGGTTCCCGCAGCAGGTACTTTTGGCGGTGCGTCGCTGGGGCCACGTCCCTCCGGGCGCCCAGCTCCATCACGCCGCCGCGCACGGTGCGCAGCGTCCGCAGCAGGGACGAGGTGCCGCCGACGCCGTCGCCCGACCAGTCGGGACGGTGCGGCCAGAGCCATGCGCCGGACTCGGACGGGACGCGGGGCAACGCCCCCAGCGCTGGCTGCGAGCCCGCCAGTTCGCGGAATTCCACCGACCACGTTTCCATCCCGTCGGAAACCACGGCAGGCTCCGCGCTCGTCAGGATGCCCGTGAACAACGGAACCAGCCGCGTGGCGCCCTCCGCGAACACATCGGGAACCGGCGCAGCCACGGAGAGCGTCCGGCCCGCCGGATCTTTTGAAAGCAGGGAGCAGGCCATAAACGTACCGCTCCGGCGTTCGTGCAGCATGATCAAATTGCACAGCCGCGTCAGGTTCCAGCAGTCCCCGAAATCCCTGCCGGGCGTGAGCACCTGCCGGGCGGCGTCGATGCCCGCCACATCCAGCGCCTCCTGCCACAAGGGGACGCCGAACACGCGGTCTTTCCCGTACTGGACAAGGTGGTGGAGCCGCTGCCCGTTCACGCCGTCGCCCCAGATCGTGGCCCGGAGCGTCCGCAGGGGGCGCTTCGCCAGCGGGCGGCGCTGTTCGTCGCCGTTTTCCCCCCGCGTCAGCACGGTATCGAACGCGTAATCGATCTCCAGCCCGTCCGACCAATCGGGCCAGAACGGAAACAGAAGCAGGCGCGACGCCGTGATCGTCAGGCTCCGTTCCCCGATGCCGGTAACGAACGTATATGTCGTATCCTGCTGCGCCGGGCCGGAAGGCAGCACGGTGAGAAGGCCCTTGAGCGCGCCGGTGGGCGGCAGCACCCCCGGACGGAAGCCGGAAAGCGTCGTGCCCGCAGGCGATGCGCTGTTGACGCCGACAAGCCGCACGGGGGCGAACGTCGCGTTCCAGAGCACCACATCAAGCGTTTCCATCCCCGAAAGCAGCCCCAAATGGGCTTCCGTGGGATACAGATGGATCTGCCCGTAAATGAGATCCGCAACGCTCTCGGCCATGCGGCGTTCCGAGGGCCGGGGCAGCGGCGTGGCCTCGTGCCGCACCATGTCCCCCCGGTGCGGGGCGTCGCCCGCCCATGCGCCCGACATTCCGGGGACGCTGTAGGAGCACTCCGGGACGCCGCCCGCGCGCGGCCACAGCACCTCTGAAATCATGCTTCCACCTCAACGGCGAGGCCGATGGCGTCCGAGTCCGAGATGTCGGGCAGCACCATGAACACCCGGCCCCCGATGCTGATGCGATCCTTGGGCTTGAGCCCTTGCAGGCTGACCGCCCAATACGGCAGCTCGCCCGCGATGCGCACGTCCTCGCCGTTGCAGACGTACAGCAGCGGCTTGATCAGCATGTGCCGGAGCGTCCCGCTGTTCTGGAGGAGCGCCGCGTTGTACTGGGGAACCGATGCGCAGACCGCGCCCTTGTGCGTAGGGGTTATGGTTTTCCCCCCTGCGTTGACGGCCCCGGCAAGGCTGTAGTCGGTGTTCACCTTCCCGATGACGCTGCGCACGGTGACGCTGGTGCGAACCACACTGGGCGCAGGCGTGCCCGCCGTATAGCCGTAGGTGCCTTCCGGCGGGAATGTTTCGACATTGGCCCCCTTCCAGAGCAGCCCCACATTGCCGTAGTTGTTGTTGCAAAAATAATACTCGTTGCCGACGTCCCTCTGAGCCGCATACAGCGCGGAAAGCATGAGCCCCATTGCGCTGTTCGCGCTCCACGCCGACCACAGCACCATGTTGAGCTCCGTTTCATCCGCCCCGCCGTCCGCCGCCCCGAACATCAGAGGCACCCAGCCCGAATACGGCGTATCGGCCCCGTCGGAAAACGTGTAGGCCACCCGCATCGCCGTCATAATGAACGTCGGGCAGACCAGCACGATCTGCTCGGCGACCGGCGGCAAAATCCACCAGCCCGTGGACGTGATGCTGTATTTCCCCGGAGATCTGAGCCAGACGGGTTTTCCGGTCGCCCGCGAGCAATAGCCGTGCGCCAGCCTTTCGGTGAACCGGCCCGGCTGCGCGTCCCATGCCGCGGAAGCGTCGAACCCCGTGTTGCCGTGTACGGCCAGCAGGAAGCGCTCCGCGTTGTCGTGCGCCTGCACAAGCCGCAGCGAAAAATAGAGCTGCCGGTTCCCGCCGCCCGTACTGTGCAGGTACAGTTCGCCTTCGTCATCCACGGCGTTTTTGTCCACCGTCCATCCCCCGGCCTGCGCCGCCCCGGCGATGTTGGCGAGCACGCCTTTCTCCGTCCCTACGTTCGTGTAGCTGAAAACCTTGCATGGCTGCGCCATCATTCGTCTCCTATGGCCATAAAGCTATGCCACTCCACCCGGTTGACGTCGGGGAAAAGGGTGTAGCCGTCCACGTCGCTTTCAACGCCGGCCAGCGCGTCGGGGGCCCAGCGCACCCCGTACATCTCGCCTATGGCCGACGCCCCGGCATAGCCGCCCGTATCCTCAAGCTGGATGACGTACATAGGCAGGAGCAGGCGCGGCGTCCCTTCCGGAAACACGATCCCCGTCCCCTGCGTGTCCATCTTCATGTCCGTCTCATAGCCGCTCGACAAACCCAGCAGGCTGGCCGTGGGGCAAATGGCGAAATGCGAAGTCCATACGCCGTCCGGCCTGCAAATCTGATGGCAGGCGTGATAAGAGGAAAAGCTCCCTCCCAGGGGGAACGTGCCCCGCCGCACGAAAGCCAGATTCCGCCTGTGCTGATCCGCGTCGCGCGAACCCGTGCTTGCGGCGTCGTCGTGCCATGTCGTGTACTGCCACAGGCTCGTGTAGCCGTCCGTCAGGCAGGCCAAGGGCCACGGGTTCTCGCCCGGCAGCGAAAAACGCCGGAGCTGCCCCAAATAGGCGTTGGCATACATCCCGTTGCACTCGGCAACGATGGCGACGCGCGCCTTGTTGCTCCAGATCCAGACGTTCATGGCGGCATTCCAGCAAGGCAGAAAGGCATGCGTCCCGCCCTGCCCCGTCCCGTTGCCGTAGGCCGTATCCAGAAATCCCGTTCCGCCCGGCGCGCCGTCGAAGGCCTTGTAGACCTTGCAGACCAGCCCACCCTTCACGCCGTCGGTGTACGTCGCGGCATAAAGCCCCACGTACACCTCTTCCGAACCCGCCAGCCCGGTATTGCGGAAGACCGCCGCCGGGCCCCATTCCAGCGAATCCCGGCGCGTCGCCGTCCAGTCGCGGCCCGGCGTGCCCGGATCGCCCGTGATGAAGTCCGTCACCTTGGCCAACAGATCCGCATGGCTGGCCGCCGTCATCTTGCCGCTGAATGCCATTCTTTCCTCCTCAGGCGCACGGCCCGCGCAGGGCGTCAGGGGGCAATCCCTTCCTCGCCCAAAATATTGATGAGCACGCGCCGCCCCCGCGCCGAAGCCAGCGCCCGATCGAATTCGCGTTGAAAATCCATGACGTTGATCACGGTCAGCCCCTCGTTGCCGGACGCCCTGCCCCCGCCCTCCGTCAGGGAGGCGCTCCCGATCTCGCCGCCGAGGGCATAGGCCGTGCGCTTGCCCCCCGATGCCGGGAGGCGCGGCGACGCGAACGGCTCCAGCAGTTCGCGGGGGACGCTCCGACGCCGCAGCGCCTCCAAAGCCGATACCCCGTAATGGCGCACCGTGGGCCTGTCGAGCATGTATTCGCCGGGCGTGGCGCGGATCAGCACGTTGTCCGCCCGCTCGCCTTTATCCTGCCCGCCGATGAGCCCGCCGAACGCGAACCCCTTGGGCTGGGTACCCTTGATGGCGGCAACGCGGGCCATGCCCGCGGCGACGGCGGTGGCGGCCATGATTGCGCCCACCACCGGGCCGCCCCACTCCATCCCCTGCGCATACGCGGCTTGAGCGGCCTTGTAGGTGCTGATGGTGGCCTCAGCGATGGCCAGAGCCTGATACAACTGGTACACGCCCTTGCTCTGGGCAAGGCCGGACTCATAGGCCTGCTTCATGGCGTCCGCCATGCCGCCGGCCAGCGACAACGCCCCTTCAAGCCGCTGGGCGTCGATCGCCTTCTCGCGCTCCGCCTGCTCAGCCTTGATGGACACTTCCCGATCCGCCTGCGCCCGCCGCTCCTCAGCCCAGCTCCGCCCATGCGCCGCAAAAGCTTCCAGCTCGGCCTGATACGCGTCCTTCCGGGCTTCCAGCTCCTGCGCCATCCGCTCGGCCTGTTCCGAAGCGTTTTCCCGCTCCATGTCAGCGGTTTCCCCCGCCTGACGCCGCCGCTCGGCGTAGTACTCCGCCATCGCCTTGCCGCTGTCCCGGAATGCCGCATCCAGCTCCCGAAGCGCCCCCCTGGACAGCCCTTCCATCCGCTCGGCGGCCCCTTCCGCCAGCTTCCCCAGAGCCAGCCCGGAAACGGCCTGCCCCGAAGCCTTGTTCAGCGCGGAGACATCAGCCCGGAGCAAGGCCACCAGTTCCCGCACATTCGAGAGCGCCCGGCCCATATCCTTCAACCCTGCGGAAACCGAATCCTTGAGGCTGAGTTCCAGCGTATAGCCGCCATGTCCCATGTCCCGCTCCTATGCTTCCAGAAAGGCTTTGAACTGCCGCCCGTCCGCGTGCAGCGCCACGCGCAGGGCAAGGGCGGCGTCCTTCATGCGTTCGTCCCGGCGCTGCGCCTCGGCCTCAAGCGCCGCGGCGAACGCGCTCCAGCCGTACTCGAACACGTCCCTGTGCCCGGCCCCCGCCAGCCGCATCACCGCGCGGAGGAGTTCCCGTTCAGGGCCGCCTCCATCAGATCGCCGCGCAACTGAGCCCGGAACGCCTCCAGCACCCTGCCGAAGCCCAGCGCCCCGGCTATCCTGAAAAAAGCCGCGTTGACCTCCTTGACCTGCTCCCACAGCAGTTCAAGCTCGCCGGGCGTCATGTCCATAAGGTCATTGGTGGTGAGGTTGGACATCCTCGGTAGCAGCCGCTCCAGATCATGCACCAGCGGGCCCTTGCCGAACTGCTCGCACATATCCAGCACTTCGCGTACCGTCAGTTCCTGAAGGCGCACGTTCAGGGTGCCCTTGTCGTTTTCCATCGTGAATTCGGTTGATTTTCGCATTGGGTATCCTTGTCGGGAAAAATGATGCGGGGGAGGGAAACCTTTCTGAAGAAAGGTTCTCCCTCCCCCGCGCCCCCTCCCTTCCCAAGACTTTCGGCTGGTGGGGAGGCGGCGCGGAGTGAGTCCCTGCCGCTTGGAAGTGAAAAAAAGGAAGGCCGTTCTTCAGGGAAGGTTTCCCTTATTTTCACAACAAGTTTTGTGGTTATCCGAGATAGCGCACCCGGAAGAACGGGCTTTCGGGATGGTTCAGATCATCGGCGAGCACTTCGCCGGTCATGGGGATGGAGGCCAGTTCCTCGCTGATGAGGCCGACCTCGCCGCTGAGCGAAAGGGTCACCTTCCAGCACTGCACGACAAGCCCCGGCCCCTGATCGGGCTGGCCCACGAACAGCAGTTCGCCGGTGACGTCGCTGGCGGTCAGCGCATCAATAAGCTGCTCGTCGGAAGACTCGCAATCCGCGGTCAGGAAGACCGTGTCGGCGGAGCAGGACTCGCGGACGCGCAGCAGCCCGGTGCGGGCATTAAGATCGTAATCGACGCCCTGACGGTAGCGGACGGTCGGCTCGTCGGCCTTGTCCGTGAGCACCACGTCGGCGACGCGGGCGATGCCCTGCAACGTGGCTTTGATTGCAGAGGCGGCGATCTCCTCGCCGGGCACAAAAGCCCCCTGCACGTTCACGCACTCCAAAGCCCCGTCCTTCGCATAGGCGACGGTCGCCGTGGCGCTGGACGTCGAGCCCACCACGGAGGAGCCGGGCGCGAACGTCCCCCCGGTCACCTTGCCGTGCTCCAAGCGCGTGAAGCCGAGCCTTTCCTTGCCCACGAACGTATACAGGCCCTTATTGGCGTTGATCGCCTGCCCGGATACCGTTGCGGCGGCCTGCATCTGCTTCGCTACCGCCGCGCCCTTGAAGGCCCGGAGGATGTTCCCGGTGGTGAATTCCTCCAGCGTGAAGGCCACGGCCGCCCCCTTCTGGGTGACGAGCTGGAGATCCTTGGCCTTCGTGCCGCTCATCGAACTGAAATGCTCCAGCTTTTCTTCGGTCAGGCTGATGGTGAAGGCCGGGGCGTTGCCGAGATGGTCGTACCCCTCGCTCCCCACGGCGCGGAAAAACAGTTCGCCCTTGCCGTACAGGTAATTCCTTGTCTGCGGACTTGCAGCCATATCCAATCCTTACAGTGCAATATTGTGTATGGTCGAAACGGTCATGCGGTAGACGCTGGCCCCATCCAGAACGAACCCCCGGATAGAGGACGGCAGGCACGGCCCCATGCCCGGAAGGGGCGGCACGCCGAGGAGCCGCTCCCGCGCCGCGGCAAGCAGCGCATAGGTTCCGGGGTGCCCCGGTTCCGGCTTTTGGCCGTTTGCTTCCGAGCGGTAACTTTTATCCATGACGTAAACCTCGAACTCCATGCGCTCCTCAAGGCGGCGGCCCGAAGGCGTGAACGCGGGAGAACCCGCGTACAGAACCAGCACCGCCGGAAACCCGCGCCGCAGCCGGGCCCATGTGTCCTTGCCCGGCTGCCCCTGAAACGCCGCTACGGTCTTCGCGCCCGGCGTTTCCTTAAGCGGTTCCAGCAATCCGAGGATCGCATCCTCAACCTCCATCGGCGTGCGGCTCACGGCGTCACCCCATCCCACGGGCGGGTGCCCGGTTCGAGCAGCACGGCCCCCGGCGTTTCCGTTCCCGCAGGGGGCAGGCCGGGAATGCCCGCCTTGCCGTCCGCAACGTCGCGCAGCCAGTTGAGCGCCTTGACGTAACGCTCGCGGATGGGATCGGTGTCGCGGATGTCGCCCCCCGTGAGGCGATACCGGGCGATGTCCCCGGTGACCGAAACCACCACGGGCGGGATCGGCTCAGAACCCGAAAGCGGCGTCGCATAGCGATCCGCAAGATAGCTGTCCACTTCCGAAGATGCCCGCTCCAGCGCGTCGGAAATGATCGTTTCGTCGAGTTCGCCCGTGCCCCGCCTGTCCGAAAGCGTGCGGATTTCGTCCGCCCCGAACAGGCTCACAAGCTGATCAAGCGTGGCGTATGCCATACAGAAATGCCTCCGGCGGCGATCCGCCCATTTTCGTTCGGCTGAGGCGGGCCCCTCCGCCCCTGCTCCGGCTGAAGCCGTGCGGGGGAGCCCAAGGAAGGGCGCTTTCACAAGAAAAGCCCTCCCCATGCCTTCATTCCGTTAAATCAGCCAGTGGCTGACCAGCAGCGTCGCGGCGCGGTACCAGATGTTGCTGCCGCCGTCGGGGTCCTGCTCGGCGGAAACGATACGCCGGGCGGCGGACTGGAGGGACGGGGGCACGACCAGCATCGTCCCGGCCTCGCCGCCGAAACCGAGGCCGAGGGGACGCCCGCCGTCGGCGCGGAAGCCCTGCATGGTTTCAAGGGCGGCGGCGAAATTGGCGGCGTTCAGCTCCTGCGTGCTGCACACGGCCTGCTGCCAGAAGCCGTACCCGCCGTTGCAGCGGTAACGGATGCCGTAGGGGATCTTGTCCTTCATGAAGACATAGTCGTTGTCCGGGTTGGTGATGACCTGCAATTCCGGGGCGGTGCGCTCCTGAAAGATGAACGGGCGCAGCGGGCGGGAGACATCCAGCACGAACCACGGCGTCCCGTCGGTGACCGTTTCGCCCACGGCGGCGGGGCGCAGCCAGTTGGAGACGCTTTCAGCGTCGCCGGAACCGTCCGCGTTCGGGTACACGGGATGATCCACGGCAAAGAACGCCTTGCCGTCATAGCATGTGCCGGACGTGCCGTTCTTGAGCAGGCCGAACACGATCTCGTCGGGATGCGTCCCGGCGGCATAGCCCATTTCGCGGAACAGCGGGGCATACACGCCGATGTCGTCATCCTCCACAGCCGTGCGGGGGATGTCCACGGTGGCCTCGTAGAGGTTGTTCATCACCGAATAGCCGTGCTCCTTGATGTTCTTGAAGGAGCGGTCGCCGGACCATTCGCGGAGTTTGGGGAACTGGCCGATCCAGCCATAGGTGTTGCCCGCCGAGCTGCTCGGCACACGGGTGGACAGCTTGTCCCACTGGGACGGCGCGGACGAAAGCGCATCCTGAAATTCACGCTGGAAGCCCACACGCAGGGCCGACACAAGGGAACTCGTACACCGGCAATCTTCTTTATACCCAAATGAACATCACTCACTTTTATTAATGAAGCATCAAAT
>URTO01000018.1 GCA_900550745.1 uncultured Desulfovibrio sp.
GTGCCATTCGTTGTACGGGGATACCCGAAATCATGGAAACAACATCGGCAATCTGATCCTTGTCGACTGTTTCGCGGGCTGTTCATGGCATATGGGAAGCGGACGAGCTGTTTAAATGCCCGCTTGTCGGTATGGGGATCACGCTTGCCGAACAGAAGCATCTCTTGAAGAAAATGTCGCTTCCGGCGATCGAACTCACGCCGTTTGAGATGCATGAGCTGTTCGTCAACGCCGCCGCCACGGAAAACCCTCTGTCCCGGAAGATGAGCCAGTTGCTCCGCCGGAAGTACGAACGCGAGGCCGTCCCGCTGCGGCTTTTGAGTGAAGAGGACTTCCTCGCGCAGTGGAAGAAGGCATTCTCCATTGGTTCGTATGTGGGGTTTTTGTGGGCGGCGGCCACGCGCGAGCTTTCGGATGAAGCCCGCCGCACGGTCTATGGCGCGGTTCATATGGCCATGCACAGCGTCGCGGAGGAACAGACGCGCACCCGGCGTTTTATCGCCGAACTGGAACGTAAGAACGAGCAGCAGGCCAACCGCATCCGGCTGTTGAAGGAACGCGAAGCGGTTTCGCGCAGCGGCATGGAACAGGCGGAAGAAGGCAGGCGTGCGCTTGCGCAGGAAAATGCCGCGCTCCGGGATGAACGCAACCGCCTGAAAGCCGAACTGGACGCCATGTATGAGGCGTCCACGGCGTTGTGGGAAATCAGGGGGCCGGAACTTGAAGCGGAAAACGAGAACCTCCGGGAGGCGCTCGCATCGCTGACGCAGCGTTTCGAGAGCCAGCGCGAACTGGTCAATTCGCTGCTCAAGCAGGGAAGGGCCCGTTTCGAGCAGGGGACCGGCGCGGCCGCTGATTCCTGTGGAACCTGTTGCGGCAGGGACTGCGACGAGAGCTGTCCTTCTTTCGATCTGTGCAGCAAGCGGGTGCTCATCGTTGGCGGCGTCGAGCGTATGGAGTCGTTGTACCGCGAGTTTATCGAAGGGGGCGGCGGCGTCCTCGATTATCACAACGGTTCCTTGCAGGGCGGCACGCGCCAGCTTGAGCGGAGCCTCAGGCGTGCGGACATCATCCTCTGCCCTGTGAACTGCAACAGCCACGGCGCCTGCATCAAAGTGAAGAATCTGGCGAAGAAGCACAACAAGACGTTTTATATGTTGCCGAACGGGAGCCTGAGCACCATTTCCCGCCTTTTGGGGAACGAGGCCGCCCGGCAGGAAGGAGAACGTGCATGAGCACCGATTTTCAGATGAACTACCATCACAACAAGGACAACCTGCATGTGAAAGTGCAGGGTATTTTTGACGGCAACTCCGCCCATGAACTGCTGAACCTCTTTTTGAGGGAATACAGGTGCGGCGGCAGAGTGTTCGTCGATACGGCGGGGGTAAGCGAAGTGTTGCCGTTCGGCAGCAAGGTGCTGCAGGCGCGTTTGTGCCAGACGCCTGTTCCGGCGTCGCAGTTGTTCTTTAAGGGCGAAAACGGGTTCAGCATGGCGCCCTCCGGGAGCCGTGTGCTTATCGTGCCGCCCCGCAAGAAAAAAAGCGGATGCTGTGGGAAGTGTGCGCACTGCACATGCCACGGCGAACACGGGCACGGGCATGAGCATGGGCACGGGCACGGAGGGTGCGGGTGTCGCGGCGAACCCAATCACGAACATTAACTTTTTTCCAAGTGGAGCTTTTTCATGAGCAATGTACTTATCGTTTACGGGTCCACCACCGGCAACACGGCGGATATTGCCGAATACCTCGGCGGGCGCCTTCGGGCTGCGGGGCATGTCGTCGATGTCCGGGATGCCGCCGACGTTTCCCCGGACGGCCTGTGTGAAGGCCGGGATGTCGCGCTGTTCGGGTGCTCCGCGTGGGGGACTGATGAAGTCGAACTTCAGACGGATTTCGAGCCGCTGTTTGAAGCCTTTGATCGTATCGGCGTCAAGGGCGTCAAGACCGCGTGCTTTGCGAGCGGGGACAGCTCGTTTGAGCATTTTTGCGGGGCGGTGGACGTCATCGAGGCGCGTTTGAGCGAACTCGGCGGCATCCAGATTCAGGAAGGCCTGAAGCTCGACGGCAATCTCTCGTCGAACGAAAGTGATGTGGAAGATTGGGCCAACCGGCTGTTGGCGGCCCTGTAACCGCATTTTTTTATACAAATATATTGAAAATGAAATTCAATTATAATAGACTGTGGGCGAGTTAGGCACTCCGCAGCCGTTAAGCCTGAAGCGCGGGCCGGAGTGCAGGGCCCGCGCTTTAATCTTTTTTGAACCGTTATGTAAGGGTGGGGTATGTCAGGCGGACAAGTCCATGTTGATCCTGAGACGATGTTTACGCGCTTCCTGCGCGGAAAAGGTTGTCACAACACGCAGCAGCGGCGGGCCATCGTTTCCGTGTTTTTTCAGGAGGAGGGGCATCTGACCATTGACGATCTGTACGGCCGGGTTCAGCGGCATGATCCGACGGTGGGGCAGTCCACGGTGTACCGCACGATGAAGCTGTTGTGTGAGGCCGGGCTTGCCAAGGAAGTCTCTTTCGGCGGGGGCGTCGTCCGGTATGAGCAGGCCAGCGACTGGCATCATGATCACCTCATCTGCGAGCGCTGCGGCAAGAGCATCGAGGTTGTCGATCCCAAGATCGAAGCCTTGCAGGAGCGCCTTGTCCGCCAGTACGGATTTACGCCCACGCAGCACAGGCTGTACCTGTACGGCATTTGCCCGGAATGCCTCGCCGGGCAATCTTCTTCAAAATAGGTTGTAATAAAAAGCATTCCATTTTTCGGTAAAAACGGTTGACAGGCCGGGGGTGGAGTGTGTACATCTGCGGCCGGAAAGTTCGACTAGTAAAACTTAATATTGTTCAATGTACTTTTGATGAGAACCCGGAGGGGTCATGACTGAAATCCGATTGGAAAAAAGCCTTCCGTCCGAGCAGGAGCGGGTAGGGCAGCCGGGCGTTCCGGTTGAAGGGATCGAGCGCTACTTCGCCAAGGAAGGGGTTGATCCGCTGCCGTATGCGTTTGAAGGCAAGATCGCCGTCCATCCCGGCCTCGGCGGTGCGCGCGTGGAGAAGCAGGACTTTGAGGCGACGCTGGAACCTCTGCTGGCGCAACCGAGGAAGGGAAAGACCGTAGCCTACATCCATGTGCCGTTTTGCGAGACGCACTGCCTGTACTGCGGCTTCTACAACAAGGCCTACCGCAAAGACGAAAGCCGGATCTACGCCGACGCGCTCATTCAGGAGCTGCGCCTGTGGCGGGGGCGCCCCGGACAGGATGCCGGGCCGGTACACGCCGTCTATATGGGCGGGGGCACGCCCACGGCACTCCAGGCGGACGATCTCCGGCGCATTTTGAAGGAAGTCCGCGCCGTGCTGCCGCTCGCCAACGACTGCGAGATCACGGTGGAAGGGCGGCTGTCGAATTTCGGCCCTGACAAGATGGAAGCCTGCTTTGATGGCGGTGCGAACCGTTTTTCGCTTGGGGTGCAGAGCTTTGACACGGAGATCCGGCAGGCGATGGGCCGTGTGTCCGATCGCGATACGCTGATCCGGCAGCTTGAGCTGTTGCAGAGCTATGATCAGGCCGCCGTCATCGTGGATCTCATCTACGGCTTCCCCATGCAGACGATGGATCGCTGGCTGGCGGACATCGCCACGGCCCAGTCGCTCAAGCTCGACGGCGCGGACTGTTACCAGCTCAACGTGTACCGGAACACCCCGCTTGCCAAGGCCATTGAGAGCGGCCGGCTTCCCGCCGGGGCCGACATCCCCATGCAGTCGGCCATGTTCGCCGCAGGGGTAAAGGCCATGCAGAAGGGGTTCTTCCGCCGCCTTTCAATCAGCCACTGGGCCCGGACGTCACGGGAACGCAACCTGTACAACCTGTACGTCAAAGGCCGTGCCCACTGTCTGGCGTTCGGCCCCGGCGCGGGCGGCAATCTGGACGGGTTCTTCTACCTGAACCAGTCGGACTACCGCGCGTGGCAGGAAGAAGTCCGGGCCGGACGCAAGCCCATCGCCATGCTGTTCCGCCCGTTCCCGCAGGGCAAGCTGTTCAAGGCCATCGCCGAGGGGATGGAGCAGGGCTGGCTGGACATGCCGGGGCTGGAAGCGGCTTATGGTATCCCGGTGGGCGAAATATGGAAACCCGTGCTTGAGCAATGGGAGCGGGCGGGTCTTGTCGAACGGGACGGGGCCTTTGTCGTGCTCACGCTCGCCGGGCAGTTCTGGCAGGTGAACCTTTCACAACTGTTGCTTGATTATCTCAAGCGTTCTTTGGAGGACTGATGTTTGTAAGGAAGATGCTGGCCCGCGCTTTGCCGTTGACGGCGCTGGGCTTGGCGGCGTGGTGCCCCGCGTATGCCGTGGAGGAGCCGATCAAAGCGGACGACGTGTACGTGACGGCCACGAGGGTGGAAAAGGAATTGCAGGACGTTCCCATGAGCGTTTCCGTCATGACGAGCGAGGACATCAAGCGTTCCCCAGCCCGGACCATCGGCGAGCTTTTGCAGGACATTCCGGGTGTAGAAATCAACAACTCCGGCGGGCAGGGCTTTAAGCGCATATCGATCCGCGGCGAAAGCCCCAACCGGGTGCTGATCCTCATCGACGGGCAGAAGCTCGTGGAAAACAAGTCGATGGACGGCACGCCCCTGTTGATCGATCCGTCCAATGTGGAGCGCGTGGAAGTCATCAAGGGCCCCGCGTCCGTGCTCTATGGCTCGGAAGCCATCGGCGGCGTGGTCAACATCATCACCAAAAAGGGCGGTGATAAGCCGATTCAGGGTGAGGCGTCCGTGGCCTACAACGGCGCATCCAACGGTTTTGCCGAATCCCTGTCGGCTTTCGGCGGCATGAACGGATTCAAATACCGCGTGTCCGGCTCATACAGCGATCAGGGGAACCTGCGCACCCCTGACGGCGAAGCGCCGAATACCTCCTTCCGCCAGAAGGAAGGCAGCGCGTTCCTGAGTTATGACTTTTCCGACAAGTTCACGGTCGGCGGCGGGCTGGACAGCTTCAAAGGTTCCATCCATGCCGGAAGCATGGAGCCCGGCTATGAAAATTTCGCCGTGAACGTTCCCAAGTGGCAGCGCGATAAGGTCTATGCCTTTGCCGAAGCCAAAAACGTGACGCCGTGGCTTCCCCGTGTGCGCTTCGATGCGTTCTGGCAGAAGAACGAAAAGGACATGCATAACCATGTGGAAGTAGATGGTATGCCTATGATCCTCGATAACTACGCGGACAATAAGAACGGGCAGATCGGTGCATCAATTCAGGCGGACTGGCAGATCGGTGCGAACCACTATCTGATCACTGGCTACGATATCAACCGCGATACGTTAAAGGCGACGACACGGGCCACAGCCAACTCCGAGATGATGTCCGGTACGTTGGCGACAATGAAGGGGGTGTACGACAGGCTGGCACTTATTAATCCCGCTTCTGCCGCGAGCATTAAGGCTGCCATCGAGGAGATTGACGATACATTCAACTATAACTCTGTAGCCAACCATAAGGGCGACATGCTGACCAACGCCCTGTATGCGCAGATGGAATCGATGCTGCCCTACGACTTCACATTGAGTTATGGAGTCCGTTATACATGGGTGCAGTCCAGCATGAACCGCGCCGACGGCATAAAGACCCTCGGTACTTTCGGCACGGTAAACGGCATGGATGTGGGGATGGAAGGTTCCTCGGACAATTCCCGGCCTGTCTTCAACGTGGGCCTCACGTGGTCGGGCATCCCGGATCTGACGCTGCGGGCCACCTTTGCGCAGGGCTTCCGCGCTCCTTCGCTGCAGGAAAAATACATAGTGTCCTCGATGGGCGGCGGGACGATCCTGCCGAACCCCGGCCTCAAGCCGGAAACCTCGAACAGCTATGAAATCGGGGCGCGGTATGTCCACGAGGGCCTGTCGGTAGACGTCGCGGCCTTCTATTCCGATGCGGACGACTATATTTACAACTCCACCATCAATGCGGCGGAGAAACTCTCGCACTATGTCAACGTCTCGTCGGCAAAGACCCACGGGGTGGAACTGGCGGCGAGCTATGACTTTGAAAACGGCCTCACGCCGTATGTTTCCGCGACATGGATGCGGCGCAAGTTCGACTACGGCACGCTGACCACATGGAAAACCGGCGTACCCGAATGGTCGGGCAGGGCTGGTGTGCGCTTCAAGCACGCCCTGAGCGAAAACGTGGACTTCAACGCCGACGTGTACGGGCGGTTCTCCTCGAATTCCATCGAGGAAAACGAAGAAGAGACGTTCCATTACAACAACTGGCAGACGGCGAACGTGGCTTTTGGCTTCGACTTTGGCGACGAGAAGCAATATTCTGTCACCGCCGAAGTCCTGAACCTCTTCGACAAGCGGTATCGTCAGGACGACAGCATTTTGGAACCCGGCCTGCACGCCAACATCAAGGTTGGGATGAAGTTCTGATTTCGTGAGAAAGTTTGTGCTTCTATATTGAAATTGAATTTCATTTAGATTATCAAAAGCTCCTCCCGCGCTGCACGGCAGCGGACGCCCACGGCATGGCCGTGCGGCGTCAGGCGGAGGAGAGGAAGGAAAACGGATGCCGTCACAGGTTTTCAACCGTCATTACTGGAGCGCGCAGGAACTCGTCGTCCTTGGCGTTTTCTCGGCTGCCGCCAAGCTTTCCACCCTGCTGGTCGCGCTGGTGGGGGGAGGGATGAACCCGGTGAGCCTGCTCGCCAAGAACCTCATTTTCACCACGCTGCTCGTGGTCATGCTCTACAAGGTGCGCAAGCCGGGGACATTGGCCCTGTTTGTCCTTGTGAACATGCTCATCAGCATGCTTCTGCTTGGCGGCAGCGTGACGCTTCTTCCGGCCATGCTGCTGGCGGCGGGATGCGCCGAGGCTGTGATGGCCTGCTCCGGTGGGATGCGGAAGCCGTGGGCGCCCGTGCTGGGCGTCGCGGTGTATGATCTCACTTCAAAAGTTTTTTCACTGGGCGTCTCGTGGCTGTTCATGCGCGAGAGCCCGGCCTTGTTGTATGTCATCGTTCCCATTGTGGTCATTGGCTACGTGGGATCGCTGTGCGGGCTTTTTTCCGGCGTCCGCGCCGTTCGGGAGCTGCGTCATGCAGGCATTGTCCGTAACTAAGGGGTCCGTCTGGGGTGGCGGGCTGCACGCGGTGGATACGCGGGCGAAGATGTTCGTCAGCCTGCTGGCGTCCGTGGCTACGGTGGCCCTGTCCGCTGTTGAGCCGCAGATGGTGCTTTTCGGCATGTCCCTGGTGTATGCCCTTGGGATGCGGCGGTTCCGCATCCTGCTGATCGGGTATGCTGTCCTTGTCGGCATGTCGCTGCTGGCTATGGGCTGTGCATTCGGGATGAGCCTGCTGATCCCGTCCATGCCCCCGTTTTCGGCGGTGTCGCTGGTGGTGCCGTTCCTGCGCATGGCGACGATGCTGAACGTGATCCTGCCGCTGGCCTTTTCCTGCCGGGTGCAGAGCCTGCTGACCTCCCTGAAGAGCCTGCACCTCCCGTTCTGCCTGTATCTCCCGGCGGCGGTGATGATCCGCTTCATCCCCACGTTTTTGCATGACGTCAAACAGGTTTCGGAGACGCTTCGGATACGCGGCTGGCGCATGACCCCGTGGAATGCCTTCCGCCATCCTGTGCTGATGATCCGGCTGGTGTTCACGCCGCTGCTGTTCCGTTCGCTGAAGACGTCGGAAGAGCTGGGCATCGCCGCCGAACTCAAGGGCCTCGGCTACGGCGAGGGGATGCGCCCTTACCGTAAGCTGGTCTGGAAGGCGTCCGATACGTGGCTTTTGATCGCGGCCTGTCTCGTGGCCGTTGCGGCTGTGCTGTGCCAGAATGCCGTGGGGTGGGCTCCGCTGGAAGGGGGGATGCGCTGATGATCCGTTTTGAAAACGTGACCTACACGTATCCGTTCCAGACGCGCCCGGCGGTTTCGGATATTTCGTTTTCGGTGCGGCCCGGCGAACTGGTGCTGTGCACCGGGGCCAGCGGCTGCGGCAAGTCCACGCTGATGCGCCTCGCCAACGGCCTGTGCCCCCACTATTTTCAAGGGGCGCTGGAAGGGCGTGTCCTGATCGGCGGCGAACCGACGGACGCCCGGCCCATCAACGTCATTGCGCGGGAAGTCGGGACGCTTTTTCAGGATCCCGAACAGCAGTTTTTCGCCCTGAATGTCGAGGACGAACTGGCGTTCGCCCATGAATGGCAGGGCGTTTCGCCTGAAGACATCGCCGCCAAGATCGATGAGGCGGCGCGGGCCTTCCGGCTTGGGCCAATCTTGTCTTCCTCCATCCACGAGCTGTCCGAAGGGCAGAAACAGAAGGTCGGGCTGGCTTCCATCCTTTCACAGGGGCCGAGGGCCCTTATCCTTGATGAGCCGAGCGCCAACCTCGATCCCGAAGCTACCGAGGATCTGGCCCGCAAGCTCGCTGAACTGAAAGCGCGGGGCATGGCGATCCTTGTGGTGGATCATCGGCTGTACTGGCTGGAAGGCATAGCGGATCGCGTGCTTGTCATGCGGGAAGGCCGGATTGCGGAACGGGGCGGTTTTGACCTGCTGTATGACGACGCCCTGCGCGAGCGGTGCGGGCTGCGCGCCGCCCGTGTGGACGATCCCCGCCGCACGCTGCCGGACTGCGCGGCGGAACGGCTGGAGCCGGGTGAAGGCGGGCTGGCCGTTTCGGGCCTGCGGTTCGCGTACCCCGGAAAGCCGGCCCTGTTCGACGGTGTGGACGTGTCGGTTCCGGCGGGCGTGACCGCCCTCATCGGGGACAACGGCACGGGCAAGACCACGCTCGCCCGCCTGCTTACCGGCCTGAACGCCGCGCAGGAAGGGCGGTTCGCCATCGCGGGGAAGCCTGTCCCGGCGGCGAAGCTGCTTTCGAGAGTGGGGATCGTGCTCCAGAACGCGGATCACCAGCTTCATATGAAGACGGTGCGGCAGGAGCTTGAAGTCAGCCTGTCGCTGGCGGGATACGGCGCGGACGATGTGCCCGGCCTGCTGTCGCTGTTTGCGCTGGAAGGACTTGCGGAACGCCACCCGCAGTCGCTTTCCGGCGGCGAAAAGCAGCGGCTTGTGATCGCCTGCGCCTTCGCCAAGCGCCCGGACGTGCTCATCCTCGACGAGCCCACCAGCGGCCTTGACGGGCGCAACATGCGCCGCATCGCCGACGCGCTGGATCTGCTCGCGGGCAGGGGGGCATGCGTCCTTGTGATCACCCATGATCTCGAACTGATGGGGCTGTCCTGCGCTAGGGCGCTGCGGCTGCCTCTTTCATAGCGGGTGCGTGCGGAGGGAATGTTGCCGGAAGCGAAGCCTTCCGGGGGCCCCACATGAGCCATTTTTTCCGAGGCGTTTCAGACGAAGCGCCGCGGGAATGGGAATAAACGGAAACCAAACGGGAGAACGAAGTATGACGGCATCGTGTTGCCAGAAGACGGAAACGCTGGGCGAGTCCATCGCCACGGCCCTGCGGGAAAAGAAGCCGGTGATGCTGGCGAGCCTTGCGGAACGCTTCGGCGTTTCGGAACTGGAAGTCGCTGAAGCCCTGCCGGATGATGCGCGGGCCTTCGCGGGCAAAGACGCCTTTGATACGGTCTGGCAGACTCTGACCTCATGGGAAAACGCCACCTTCATCATGACGCATTTGGGCACCGTCATCGAAATTAAGGGAAAGATACCGGAAGGCAGGCACGGGCACGGTTATTTCAACCTGTCCGGCGGCAGCGGGCTCGGTGGGCATCTCAAGATCGACGATCTTGGGCACATCTGTTTCCTGTCGCTGCCCTTTATGGGTTTGGAAAGCCATTCCGTACAGTTTTTCAACGCGGCGGGCACGGTCATGTTTTCCGTGTATGTGGGCCGCGAAAACCGTCAACTCATCCCGGCCGCGCGCGAGTCGTTCTTCGCATTGCGTGAGGCCGTGGGCACAAAGGAACTGTCATGAAAGCTCTTGTCGTTTATTCGTCCCGGACCGGGAATACCCGGAAAATCGCCGAAGCCATCGCCGCCGTCCTTCCCGGCTGTGAGATCCATCCTGTGGAGTCCGCTCCCGCGCCTGATGGGTACGATCTGGTCGCCGTAGGCTACTGGGTGGACAAAGGCATGCCCGACGCACAGGCCAAGGCTTATCTGGAAACGGTGCGCGACACGAATGTGGCCCTGTTCGGCACGCTGGGCGCATGGCCTGATTCCGATCACGCCAGGGACTGCATCGCTCAGGGCGAGGCTCTGGTGAACGCTCCCGAGCGGGGGAACAAGGTGCTCGGCACCTACCTGTGTCAGGGCAAGGTCGATCCGAAGATCGTCGCCATGATGCAGAAAGTGGCGTCCGACGTGCATCCCATGACGCCGGAACGCAAGGCGCGCCTTGAGGAAGCGGCCAAGCATCCCGATGAGGCCGACTGCCTCCGGGCGCAGGAAGCCTTCAAGGGGTTTGCGGGACAGGTGGCCTGACGGCCAGAAACATCAACGGGGCTTCGGCCCCGAAACCGGAAGGGCGGCTCTGCCGCCCATACATCGTGTTCAGGAAACGCTCATGAATCTTGCCTCAATTTATGCGTCCATAGGCCCGGCCGGTGTTGCGCTGATTTTTGTCGGCTGCGCGGGATTGTACCTCGCGCTGCGGAATCTTCTGTACCTGCATTTCGTTTGGCGCGACTTTAAGCGGGATTTTCTTGACATCGAACATCAGGAAGGCCGCTGTATGCGCGACGTATGCGATAAGAGCGACAATCCGCTGATCGCCATCATCCGCGATATCGTGAAGACCCACGGGGGCCACTCCGAGGACATCCGGGCCGAGGTCGCGTACCTGTTCCACCGCAATTTCGAGCAGGTCACGAAAGGCCTGTGCTGGCTGAGGCTCATTTCGGTGGTATCGCCGCTGCTCGGCCTGCTCGGAACCATCCTCGGCATGGTGACGGTGTTCCGTACCATCGCGGAAAACAGCGCCCCCAACGCCGCACAGTTGGCGGCGGGCATTTGGGAAGCGCTCATCACCACGATCATGGGCCTGTGCGTCGCAATCCCCATGCTGATGTTCTATTATTACCTGATGCTCAAATTTAAGGGCTTCCATATCGAAGCCGTGGAGCACAGCTACCGTGCGTTGGAGCTGTGCGGCGGCGCGAAGCGGGAAGCCCGGCCTGAACCACGGGGGACGAGCCATGAATGATTTCGACGAAGATGCGAGCATCGATCTGACGCCGGTCATCGACGTTATATTCATGCTCCTGATTTTCTTCATTATGACCACGACATTCAGCAAACCGGTGCTGGATATCGTGCTTCCGGCCTCGGAGACCGCCGAGGAACCCAGCCGCAAGAACGCGGAACTGTTGATTTCGGTAAAGGCCGACGGGACTATCCACTATCAGGATCAGCAACTGACGAAAGAGGCGTTGACCGCCGTGCTTGAGACGCGGCCCGAAGCGCTGCTGAATCTGTACGTCGACGAAAAGGCCCCTTTTGAAGCGTTTGTCGACGTCATAGACATCGCCAAGCTGAAGAGAGGAGGACACTTTGTTATCAGCACGCAGCCAAGTGAGCGTTAGGCCCCTGTACGGGGTGGAGGAATTCCGCAAGAGCCGCAGCATGGCGGGCGGCATGACCGGAGGCTTTGTCCTGCTGGCCTTGGCCGTGTGCCTGATGACCCCTTCCGTCAAGCTCCTCACGCCGCCGAAAGCCCCTTCATCCGTCATGTTGATGCGCGTGATCCGCCCCGAGCCGAAGCCGGAGGTGAAACCCGTTCAGCCGGATGCCATGCGCAAGCTCTTGAGCCCTGAATCGGAGGTGACCATCCCCGTGCCGCCTCCGGTCGTTGAGCGGCCCAAGCCTCCGCAGGAGGCGCCCAAAACGGTGGCTCCCGAACCCGTGAAGCCGAAACCGGTCAAGAAGGCACCTCCGGTGAAAAAAAAGCGGCCGGTGGTTCAGCAGCCGCAGAAGCCCGTGCCGCCTTCCGCCCCCGTGGGCAAACCGGTGGAGGCCCCCCCTTCGGCTACGCCGGGGACGGGTGTAGCCTCCGTGACGGCGGTCGCGCCTCCGGCTATGGTCGGGGGGACGGAGGAACGGCCGGACGACAAGAGCAAGGCGCTGGGGACTATCCTTAACGCCCTGAATCGCCATAAGCGGTATCCCCGGCAGGCGCGGCGCATCGGCGCCGAAGGGACGGTACAGCTTCTTGTGACGATCTCCGCCGATGGAAAGGTCAGCGCGTGCTCGCTCGGTAAGGGCAGTGGTTTCGGCATGCTTGATGCGGCCACCGAGCGGCTCGGTGAGAAGCTCATCGGCCTTGATGTGCCCTCGGTTCGTGGAGGAAAAGGTTTTCAGGTGCTGGTGCCGGTGCGCTACTCGCTCAAGGATGCCTGATCAGGACCCTGTTGCCTCGCCGGATCGGAGCGCCTCGATGTGGGTGCTCCTCTTGGCGTATGGGCCGTCGGTTCCGCAAGGCTCCGT